>NZ_JAAGLX010000070.1:0-30294 GCF_010548325.1 Streptomyces sp. SID13666
GCGCCAAGCTGAAACGACTGGTCAAACTCGACGTCCTCACCGAGGTCGACACCGGCATCTTCATCCGCAAGCAATAGCCCTATCCCGTCTCACCCAGAACCGGACATCAACTCACGAACCGCCCTCTCAGATCGTGGGTGCCCCTTCCGCCCGGAAGGGGCACCCCCCTATGCCAGGAGAAACTGTGCCCAGCAGGCCACGCCCGGTCTACTACGAGGACTACGATCAGGACTTCGGGCTCAGCGGACTGACCGCACGCGTGCGGTCGCGAGTAGGCCTGCGGATCGACGCTCCGACCATCCTCGCCTTGGCCGCACAGGAGACAACGCAGCAGGAGGACCTGCAGCTGGGCGCCGACGTGCGGCTGCTGCTCGGATCACCGCTGCCGGACCACGTCCTGCATGCCGCATGGCGGGCCGCGACGGGCGGATGCTTCGACCCGACCGACGAGGCCACCGGCATACGGGACTGGCTGCTCCGGCTCGCCGACCTGTGCCCGCCCGAGAACCGGGAGCCCGACTCCGGCCAGGCGTCCGACCCGGTAGGGCATCACCCTCAGATCAGCGAGGAGGGAACTGCGCGAGGCCGTGCGCAGCGAAATCGACGCACTCGCGCCCCGGCTACGCCGCGCCGTCCCCGCAGCTGACATGGTGGCGGCGCTCTATGACATCGTCCAGCACGTCGACGCCGACCTCGGCCTGCGCCTGTTCCTGCGTACTGCCAAGGCCTACTGCGTGCCGGTCCCGGCCGACCAGTACGACCGCCTCCTGCAACTGCGCGATGAACTCGCCTATCACTACTCCGTGATCCACCAAGGACTGAACGTGCAATGGCCGCCACTCGACCCCGGCGACCGCGCGCTCCGCTCAGGACGCTTCGGGCTGGCGATGCTCGGCGCGATGTTCGACAGCCACAGCTACTACGGCGACGCCACCCCGCAACAAATGGTGGACCGGTTGCTGCACGCTGACAACGGGCTGGTTCCCGGGATCCAAGCGGCCGTGCTCCTCGACGACGTCCAAAGACTGATCGACTCCCCGATGCCCGATCGGGTCCTGACCGACCCGTGGCGGGCGATTTCCGGGCGCTATCACGTGGACGACGCCCCGGACATCACCGGGCGGCCCTGGCTCCGCGAGATCGCCGGACGCTGCCGTACCCGGCTGCTCGACGTGGACCCCACCTACGCGCCCTATCCGGCACCCGTGCAAGAGGGCCCCAAAGCCGCTGTCCTGTATGAAATCCAAGCATGCCGCACCGTGCTGGAGTCCCCCCGGGGCGCGGTCACCAACGGCCCGGGACCAGCTTTGGAACAGGCGGCCACGACGATCAGCCCGGACCTCGCCTTCCGCCTGTTCCTACAAATCCTCATGGAATGCGAACACACTGTCACCACGGAGCAATTCGCCCGCTACACCCGCCTCGGCCAGCAACTGGGCTACCACGACGACTATGTCGAAGGCCACGAGAAGCTCCTGAACGGTCACGTCAACTAAGTCCGGCAATCACACCACCGCGACCACCCACGAAACCGCCGCTTGGCTTGTCCCTAATCTTCCGACTTCGCCTGTGAAGCCGGCCCTTGATCATTACCATCGACGCTTGACGGCCGAGCGTGAAGTTGCTGCACCGAAGGTTGGGGCAGGAAGCCGCGCACCCAAGGACCTGTGATGATCCACAGCGCGCCTGAACTGGCAAGATACCCACATGGAAACTGCGTTCCCCTGGGGGTCTACACCAACCGTCGATCTCCGCCTATGGCGTTCTGACGCCATCGTGCTGTTCGACTGGTTGATGAGCACGGACCTGAACGCCGTACCGATCACGCACTCGGCTCAGAAGCAGGCTCTCGCGGATCTGCTGGCACGCCTGGAGGGGGTGGACGTCACCGAGTCCACTGACGAAGAGATTGCCGCCGCCCAGACCGATGTGGCCAAGAATGTGGGTTGGTAGGGCGCCAGCAACTGGGGACTGCACACGCTCGAAGTTCGTTGTCACAGCACCCCTCGAAGGGCGTCTCGAACTGGGTCGCTCACATGGGGATTCGCCTGACATGGGGGCGGCCTTCGTCTGATCATGTGCTCCGACCAAGTTGCACGTGACCACGACGAAGGCCGTGAGGGTGAACCTGCTGCCTGATGCTGTCCGGAGGGAAGCGTTCGCGGAAGCGTCACGCTCCCGCAGCGAGTCCTACGAGTGCCTGACCGCACGGCGCGATGAACTAGCTGTCCGACGCGGTGTTGTGTGCGGCCGGTGCGGTGAAGTCCCCGGTGGACCTGACACTGCTGCCCGAGCATCGTCGCGGGCACGGAGCGATGTACGGCGCCCTGAACCAGGACCGGATCAACTTCGGTCGGCTACGGACTGTGCTGGCCGGGCTGACGCTGCCGCGTTTCGAGGGCAGGCGTCTGGTGCTGACGGTCGGTGTTTCGCCGTGGCTTCGCTCGGACGCGCCGTGCTCGGTCCGGCTCCGGCCGCCCTGTGCGACGCGACCGGCTCGTCAAACGGGCTGCGACGCGCGAGCACGAGACAACAGCATGGGTGCAGTTCATCATCAGCAGCAGAATGACGCCATGCCCCTACACCAAGGCCGAGGCCGTCCGTCGTGATCGTCCATCGCGATGCCGTCCTCGACGACAGACTCAGCGCCACCACCAGGCTCTTGCAGGTTGTCCTGCTGTCCCTCCAGGACAGTATCGACTTGAATCAGGTGGCCGGTCTCGTCGGGGCCGACAACGCGGCTGCCTTGGGGCCGTAGCTTGCCGAACTCGAGGCCGCCAGCCTCATCGAGATCGGGGAGCATGACGGTCAGCCGACCGTGACTGTGCATGAGACGCCGTCGTAACGACGAGCATGCCAACCCGCAGCAGCCACAGGGGCGGGCCGTGGCACAGGTCCACGTCGCCGCGAGCCGCAGGGACGTCTGACCAGGCACGAGGGCGGTGAACTGGAGGCGCAGGACGAGTCGGGGGCACCTGAGTGGACACTCGACGCCCTCACTGAGGCCGCCCGCCGCGACGGGATCGAGGTAGGCCGGTCCCAGGTCCGCAGAATCCTGCTGGCCGAGGGCGTCAGATGGCGCCGCACCCGTTCCTGGATCCGTTCGAAGGACCGGGATTTCGAGGGAAAAGGACGCGGGTCGGCGGCCTCTACACCTGCCCGCCCGAAGACGCGACGGTCGTCTGCGTCGACGAGCTCGGGCCGGTGATCCCGCGTACTTTCCCGCGGGCGCCGGGCTGGTCGCCGGACGGACACCGCATCAAAGCACAACTCGACTACAGCCGCGGACCGGAGAAGACCTGGGTCTACGGCGGCCTCCGCGTCCGAGACGGACAGCAGGTCACCATGACCGCCTCCTCCCGCAACAGCGTCTTCTACCAGCAGTTCCTGCAGAAGCTGGAGAACGCCAACCCGAACGGTGACATCTACGTGATCACCGACAACCTGTCCTCGCACAACAGTCTGTCCACCGAACCTGGCTCGAGGACCACCCCCGTATCCGGCATGTCTTCATACCCGTCGGCGCCTGCTGGCTCAACCTGCAAGAAGGCTGGTGGCGCATCTTCCGCAAAGCTGCCCTCGCCGGACAGTCCTTCGCCGGACCTGACGAGATCACCCAAGCCACCACACTCGCAACAGCCCAGCTCAACACCCGTGCCAGACCCTGGATCTGGGGCAGACCTGCCCCACCCACCCGACACCTACGCCGCCGGTATATGTACTGCCTTTAAGGAATCCAGCACTAGATCATTTCGCCGAGAAAACCTCACTGAGCGCCGAAACGTTAAAGAACAAGCTCAGCGGGCGGCCTTCTTCTGCAGCACCCATACGTAGTGCCACTTGCCGCGTGTGCGTTTGGGTTTGATGTCTGCAAATGACTGGATGGTCGGCTACAAGCCGACGCTACGGGCTGCGATCGTCGAGCTAAAAGCGAGCGCACCTTGGAGTGCTTCGGGCCGGATGGCGGCAAGGACGGCACTCGTCGCCCCCAGTACGGCACCGGCACGGCCGACAGCCTGGGACCGGGCAGCATTGCTCATCTCGGCGGTAGCAGCGTTCAGCTCGTCACGGATGGCGAGCGCGACTCGTTCCAGGGCTACCTGGGAGTCGACCGCTTCCAGCGCATCGTCGAGTTCGAGGAGCCGGGAGCGCATGAAGTCGCGATGCTGGCGGTACGAGTCGAATTCCTCAGTCGTGACTTGTGCGAAGTCGCTGAGACTGAGCCCGTTGATGAAGGGGAGATCAATCTCCAGGATCGGCCGGACCACCCGGCTGGCGAGAGGCTTTCTCCTCGATAGATCCACGGCTCGGCCATGCTCGACCACAAAGTCGATGGACCGGTCACTGAACGAAGGAAGCGGACCAGCCGGCTCGAATCTATTCAGGTTCCGCGCCAAATCCGAGGACTCCCGTATCCCAGCGCTCGATTCCGTGAAGACGGGCCCATACCAGACCAGCCCACTACGCAGCAGAGGTGCGCCGCGAGGGCCAGCGCCTCCCCGAATAGCCCGGGGCCGCGGCGGGCGACGTCACCGGCATAGCGGGCCGCCGCCCGCAGGCCGTGGCGGCGGGCGATCTGAGCCGCGGCGTAGCACGGCACGCCCAACAGCTCATCCGCCCCCAGGCCCGTCAGCAGCACATCCACGCCGCGTGACACCGCCCACTGCGACACCGCAGCATTCAGCCCCGGCAACGCGTCGAACCAGGGACCCACGGGGACCAGCGCGGGGCCACCCAGCGCCGGGCCTGCAGCCGATGGCCGTATCGCGGTGGGTCAGAGCGCCGCTATGGCTGGTCGGCCGGCGTCTTCCCAACCCACGACGGCGCGGGCCCGCGTGGCGGCGAACACCTTGAGCGGCTCGCCGAAGTAGCTCCAGGGTGCGCCTCCCGCGAATCCGCCGATGAGTTGGAACTGAACGACGGCCTCGGCGTTTCGCCCAGAGCTCTCCAGTGTGTACGCCAGCATGTGCCTGATCGCCGGAAGTCGGTAGTGACCGGGGGACGCGTTCGCCACCGCGCGCAAAGCGGCGTCCACGGCAGGCGCGGTGGTCGGCATGGCGTAGATGTCCTCGTTCCCGTCCCGGTATTTCTGCTCGAAGAACGCGAATATCGGCAGGGTCGCCAGCAGGTCCCCGTGGGGGGCCGAGGCGGCCGCGCGCTGTGCGAAGCCGTGCATGAGCTCATGGGAGCCCTGCCATTTGGCGCACCAGTACTGCAGCGCCGAGGTGTGTGCGCCGAAGTGGTACGGGTCCCGGGTGACGATCTCAGTCCAGAGTGCGCGGAACTCCTCATGCGACCAGCCGAGTCCGCGTGCGACGGCGAGCTGGGCGACGTACGGCGTGGGGTCTGCGGGAGCGAGCTCGACGGCGCGGTCGCATGCGTGCCGGGCTTGCGCGAGGACTCGGTGGAATGCCTCGAATTGTTCGTGGGAGGTATGCCTGGCGTTCTGGCTTCCCCGCAGGTTGCCGGCCAGGGAGATCAGCCCGTCCGCATGTACCAAAGCGGCGCCGGGGTCATACGGCTGTTCGGTCTGCCAGGCACGTACCCAGCTGTCATCCTGCGCGGCGGCCTCGGCGAGATAGCCGAGCCGGTGCCACCGCAGATCCCAGTTGGTGCCCGCCGAATGGAGGTACGCGGAAGCGGTGCGCCAGTCGCCGCCCAGCGCCGCCGCGGCTACGGCTTCGCCTTCGGAACCTGCTGCGGCCCTGGTGGTGTCTACTCGGCCGATAGGGACCATGCCGTAGGCCGCCGGGTCGATCGATCGGTTGCTGTCGGCCGGCTGTGCCGGCCGACGGGCCTTGCGCGTCTTGCGGTAGGACGATATCGCGGCCAGAACCATGATGCCGGTGCCACCGCCGACGGCGGAGAGAAGATCCATGCTGACGCCTCTTCTTGGGGGATGATGCTCAGGAACGGGCAGGGGCCGCAGGATCGATTTCGAATCCGGCGGAGGTGAGAAGTTCGCGCAGCGCTGTGCTGTCGCGCGTGTGACGCAGGCGTCGTCCAGCGCGGACGGAAGGCCGGCTCGATGGCGGTGACGGGCAGCCGCATGCCGAACTGCAGCCAGGGCCGCTCCCCGAACTGTAGCCAGACGTAGTCGTTGTCGATCGCGGCGCGCGGGAGGTGGTAGAACGACGACCTGACCGGGGTCATCTGACGCGGTGTACACCCCGTCGAAATCACATTCCCACCGGGCGAACCAGTCCGCGTCCCGGCGCAGCGTGTCCTCCGCGAGGCGCGCGACGGCGTCGGCCGGGCCCCTACGCGACAACACGTACTGGCCTTCAGAGCTAGTGTGTCTGTTCGCCCTCCCGATGTGACCGGCCCCTGCCCACCGGTACCAGTTCGCGCGACATTGTTCGGCTATGCGATCAACAAGTGCTGCCCGAACTCGGTGAGCGGGAGGCTGACTGGCACGAAGGCCCAAGCCCTCTGAGGTGTCGCCCATCTGGTCGTCAGAGGCGCACGGGGCGCTAGGTGTGCTCGCCGGACCTGGCAAGGAGTCTGGAAGCGATCACCAACGTGCGTCCAGGAGCTCACTCGTGGACATCGCAAGCGAATCAGCTAGCCGATCGATAAGCACACGGGCAGCGCTTTCAGCTGGCATCTGAGACCGTGCCAGCTCATCAAATAGAGGTGGAACCCAGGCAACTTCAGTCTTTGACATTTCCCTCCGAAGCCAGCGCATCCATTCCACCGTCGCCTCTATTGCATATCTGATTCGATGGATGGAAGCATCGCCTTCCATCGCTCGGCGAATCACACGAAATGCCGCACTCAAGCGCACAACAGGAAATGAGCGCTCCGCCAGGATGACGTCAATCCTGCTGATGTCATCAACTTGATCCAATTGTTCAAGGAGCTCCGACCGTCGACACGATGATTGCGCCGCTCGCTTATTCGGCTGGACCACCACCGAAATCAACGACGCCTCGACTTCGTCATCTGCGTAGACATCAAGCTGGAGGCTGGAACCTGGGGAGGAGGCAGGCCATCGGAACAATGGGCGACCAAAGCATTCGCCAAGTGCGAGCATTCCACCGGAAAGCATCAAATTCGCGGAGATGATGCAATGGCTCATTGGCGCCCAATTGCGCCACAGCTCAACTCTGATCGGAGCGATTTGCTGTCGGCACGAGATCGCGATGAGCCTGTCCTCAACCGCGGGCAGCGTCTCGATCGACAAATTGTAGGCCTCAGGGAAAGCACTGTCGTCTCCGATCACCAGGATTCCATTGTCAAGAGTGAATTCGACCGCCGCCATCTTCATTCGACTGCACCTCCTCCTAGCTTCCGGAACCGCCCCCACCAAGACCGGCAGCCAGTCCGACGACGGAGAAGACCCGCCACTTTGTGCAGCACCCGTCCGCTGACGTTGCCGTCAACCACTGCCGTCAGACGCCCCAGAGGCCCCACCGGAATGCATCCGGTGGGTCCTCTTCACATGGCGCGATGGCGATTTGGGAATCCAGCCGAGATATGTCGACTGCGGAGACTATTCGCTCTCTCGACTGCCTCTTACCAACCATTTCGAGGATCACCGAGATCTCCACTGGCCACCAGCCTGCTACACGGAAAGGGACACCGTCACTTGCCCGGGTAGTCGCCGACTGCCACATCATCAAGGAAAGCGCTCCAAAAACCGTTCGGATCTTCCGTGGAGGTCGCATCAAGGCGCCGGAGTTCGAAGCGGAGCCGATCTGCTGCCGCTTCAGATACATCCAGATCTCTATCGATCCCATACAGTGGGAGCATTCCATTCAGCATGGCCAAGGAATCGACAAAAGCGGCAATGTCTCGATTTACAACCAGAGGTGCCGCGGGGCTCCAGGAGGCCAAAAGCAGCACCTGCCCGGCGTCTGAGCTGATGCAGATTTCATCATCTTCACGAGAGTAGCCGATGGTGACGCCGTTGACGCTATACCCGAGACCCGCACATGAAGGAACAAACGGCCCGTCAACTGCGCGAAAGATAGTGAGGACAGCCTGCGGAACCCCATGATCTTCCAAAAAGCGCCGCACCTCAGGTGTCACCGCTGACGGCACGCCGTCAGGGTACTTAGAGAATTTAAGGTGCGGCGCCATGAACATCACAGCCTTTCTTATCCAAAGATCGATTTAATTACCCCGCGCAGGGCGGTTCTTGCCGCCGTCCTACTGGCCGGGTTTGCGAACGGGATTGAGTAGGTCAACTGTACATCGGCAGGGAGCGACGAAAGAACAGCGCGCTTCCCGCCGGGCCCTTGACACCTTGGGCACATTCCGTACTCGGTATACATCTCGGCAATGTTGCTTCCGCCCCTTGCTTTTTGTACAAGGTATTCTTCGGCGTGACCCGCGTCATCAGAATGAGCCGCGATGATATTTCCATCTCGGAGCCTCGCTGCTCCGTACAGATTTCCTCGGTTATTGTCAAGCAAGCGCTGAAACGCCGTAGCGCGACTCAACTCAGTTGAACCGTGCTCGACTTGTTGTCCAATGTCTCCGCAGTTGTGTACGAGTACCGGCGTCTGTCCTGCCAGCACATAGTACGTGTGCTACGCGGCCCCTCTCTATCTGCGTATTCGCAGATCAGCGGCGGTTTCGGGTTCCACTGGTGTCCGTGGTTGTGCGGGGGAATCCGTGGGTGTTGCCGTCGCTACTGCCGTCAGCGGCTCAAGCCGCACGGGTCGCGTTGCCGCTGGCGTGCTGTCGGCGGGGGGACTCTACTGCCACGCGCCGGGCTCGGCACGGACCAGGGCGCGGACGGTCTGTTCGCACAGTTCGTGGCCGCTCTGGGCGCAGTGTTCGGCGATCCAGCGGGTCAGCTCGTCCAGGGTGTGCAGCGTGCCTGACGTGACACCGCAGTTGCGCTCTTCGCCGGTGACGCATACCGCCTCAATGCTCGCCAGCGCCAGGGGGTCGGGGACGGTGGTCACATGGTATTCACGGAAGCGGTAGCGCCCCCGAGAGGCATTGCGTACTGGCGTGCCGGCCTTCGGGGAGTCAGGCATCTTCGGTCGCCTCTTCGTGATCCGGGATGCGCTGTCCGCGTGAGTCCGCGACCCTGAGCGCGTCCGCCAGGGCTTCTGTCAACCGGCGGGCCAGCCAGCGGTATTCGGTCGCCGACAGGGTTTTCGCGCCGGGTGCTGTGGCGTTTCGGGCGTACTCCAACAATTCCTGGCCCATGCTTGGCTGTGCCGTCTCGATGCTGTCGGCAAGGGTGGAGAGATAGCCCCGGCCGTCGGTGCTCAGGTAGCAAAACTTCCCCTCCGGGCTGGTCCACGGCAGTAAGCGGGGCCCTCCTCCACCGGACGCGGCGTCGTACAGCTCTCTGCGGCGCATGCGGTCGACATCACTTCTCGGCTGGCTCACTGGGCACCCCCGGCCTGGGTCACTGATCGTGGACACACCGACGCTTGCGGAACTCCTCGGACACGCCCACATCGGCGTCACCGCCAGCGTCTACGCCCACGTCCGACTCCGCCTCCAGCGCGACGCCATCGACACCCTCAGCACCGCGGTCGGCAGCTTGGAGATCACCGAGACGACCTACGGCGACGGCGATGAACCGCCAGCCTGCGCAGCCCTCGTCCGCTGACGTTGCCGTCAACTACTGCCGTCACCCCACGCAGACGCCTCGCCAGACACCGCCTGACGGGGCGTCAAATTCGCTTGCACACATCGACAAGCAAATGAAAGTTCAACAAACAGCGACATCAACGCGAAATTCGCGCATAACCTCCATGATCGAGTAATAAATACCGTCTCACCGAAAGGGAGATTCCATCTTTCGCCACCGAGAACCTTCATCAGTGCAATGGGTGCCGTGCACCCGAATCTTTGCACCACGGATCCTGACAGTAGGAAGGTGTCATATCTGCCTGTCCATTCAGAGAGTGGTACGCGCCGAAGTCACCACGATCCCAGCAAATTGCCGTAGGCCTCTGACCGCTTCTTAGTTCGCAAAATTCCTCGACGGCCGCACGAATATCAGATATCGGCAGCGTATTGCGGGGCTCGAACAGCCTCCAATCACCCAAATCAGCAACAACGTTTTGATCCAACGCCGGCGGTTCCGGATTCCTAGAGATCCATACACTCCTCGCAATCTCCCGATCCACTGGAACTACGGAATCCTCGGGAACTTGCCACCTCAATGCACCATATCCTGTAAGCGGATTTGTCGAGACCTGAAGATAGCTGTCAAAATACCGATCTGATTTCATCGGATCCCTATGTGGCGCCAAGAGCACAAACGTTGCAAGAATGCCACCCTTTGGCTGTCCAACCACATCTGACTCTCGGCCGGGCCCGCCGGTCACCAACTGGCCAATCAAGCGCCTAAGGATAACTCCCGATGCTGCATGATATGTCGTACCGCCAGTGAAAATAGTCAGAATCATTAACATCCTCCAACGTTCGCAGGTGAGGCGATGCGGAAAACTGAAATTAGACCGGCCCCACCCCGGAGGATTCTACCCCAGGGCAGGGCCGGCCAGATATTACACCTCTTGAGATTAACCGCCGCCCAGCATAGTTACCCCATGCCAGCCCTCTTCAGTGCGCCAAACGGATGTCAGGCTAGACCCTCTTGGTAGAATTGCAGACACCCCAGTCATACATGAATAGGGACCAGAACAAACCCCGTCAGAATTGTTGATTACGACTGTCGCCCTCCGAACGCCATTGCTTCTCATTGCCAAAGCGATCTTGGTTTCTACATGAGACGCGGCCGCGAACCCACCTGCAGCGTCGTGAGGCACGCCAGATTTTCTGAGCGCGTCCCTCACTTGCACGAATGAACCATTCTCACCGCTTGATACAGGAGCTCCGACTCTATTTCCAGCATCATCAACGACCTGACCAGTCGTAACCTTGCTGCCTGCCAACTCGTCCGCGATACCGTCGAGCGGATTGCAGTTGTGTACCAGGACCGGCGTAGCCCCCGCCAGCACATAGTACGTGTGGAGGTCGCCGATGGTGAGGTCGTAGGTGGTGGTGTTGGCGTGGTAGAGGCGGACGTCGGTGACTTCGGCGGGGCCCGTCGGGGTTTGGAGGACGTCGCCGGGGTGGAGGTCCTTGGCGTCGGTGAACGAAGCCTGGGTCTCGTCGTAGAAGGGGTGGTGGAAGGTGGTTGTGAGGTGATCGCTGGACGAGGTGCTTACCTGAGCGGCTACGGGAGCGGTCGCTGACAGGTCGTGCTTGTCGGCTGCCGTGTGAGTCGCGCTGAGAATGGTGAACAGGGCTGCGGAGGCGGCGAGGCCGACAGCGGTCTTCTTCGCGGCGCTCTTGAGGACAGCCTTGGTGGCGGAGCCGGTGGAGCGCTTGATACCGACGTTGACGAAATCGTGGTCGGTGGTGGTGACGATGACCGCGGTGACGGTGTGGGCCTGGGTGCCGGTTTGGCCCGGGACGGCGTTGGCGATGGTGTCGCCGACCTTGATCTGGTCGATCGCCTTGGCGGTGCCGCCGGCCATCAGGACGCGGGTGCTGCCGGTGAAACTGTGCGGCACCCCCTTCCCCTTGCAGCCGCCCGATTCGCTACGGGAACCAGCACCCTTGGCCTCCGCCTTACTGGCGGCTTCGCTGGTGGCATCGGTGGCGGCGGATTCCTCCGCCTCGGTGGCTCCCTTGCCGAAGAGGCCGCCAACGGCCTTCATCGCCTTGGGCGCGATCTTGGCCAGGATCTTGCCGCCCAGCGCGCCGAGCGCGCCGCCCAGGGCTCCGGCGACGGCGCCGGTGACCGCGGCCGCTCCGAAGGCGCCGACGCTGCATGCTCCACCGCCCTGTTCGGCGCAGGCGAAGCCCTGTTCCACCAGTGATCCTGCGGCGCCGGCCAGGGCCGCGCAACCGATGGTTCCGACTCCCCAGGTGGCTGCCTCGCAGCCCGCGAACACCGCGGTGGACACCACGAACGAGGTGATGGCCGCTGCGTGGTGCTTGACGTACGTGCCTGCGGTTTTCGCCGCCTTGACCGTGGCGTGGTAGGCGGTCCGGGTTGCCGACGCTACCTGTGAGGCCCGACGTTTGACCGCGGCCTTTGCTCTCGTCACGGCGCGGGATATCGCGTGGTGGGCGGAGTGGACCGCGTGGACGGCGGCCTGGTATCCGCGTTTGACGCGTCGGGCTGCGTAGTTGTAGACGCGGCGGGCGCGCCGCATGGTGGAGCGGTAGGCGTCCTGGACCCTGGTCTTCGCGCGGTTGTAGACGCTTTTGGCGGAGGAGACGACGGCCTTCACCTTGGCGGCCGTGTAGTGATAGGCGGCTGCGGCGTTGTGGCTGGCGTGTTCGTAGGCGCGTTCGGCCGCATCGGTGACGTAACTGGCACCGGACGAGACGTTGCTGGCGACCGCGTGGTAGGCCTTCTTCGCGCCACAGACCGCGTCGTACCAGGAGCACTGACCGGAGGGGTCCGCGCCGGCCATCGGGTTGTCGTTGACGTAGGCGAAGGGGTTGGCTGATACCGAGTTCGGTACCGGGTTCAGCGAGACGCTGTCCTTGTTCATGAAGGTGCCGGTCGCCGGGTTGTACCAGCGCGAGGCGGTGGCGACTTTGCCGGTGTCGGATTCGGTCCAGCCGGACTGGAAGCCCAGGTGTCCGAACAGGGCGCCGTTGCCGGTGACCTTGCCGAGCGGGTCGTAACTGGCAGAGCCGCCCAGCGTGGTGGCACCGGAGGTGAAGGTACCGACCACGTCGCTGTGCTGGTCGGTCAGCGCGAGGACTCCGGTGCTGGTGGACACGGCTCCCACCACGTTGATGCCGGTCAACGAGCCGCCGGGATCGTAGCTGTAGGTGTAGTTGCCGTCCGAGGCGATGGTGTTGGTGGCGCCGGAGTACTGGAAGGTGCGGGTGGAGTGCTGCACGCTCTCCGCGTCGGAAATGTTCCGGCCGGTCGCGTCCAGGGTGTAGGAGTGGGTGCCCGCGGTGATCTGTCCGCCGTAGGCGTCCGTGCCATAGGCGACGGTACCGCCGGCGGTGGAGGCGTCCGAGGTCATGGTGCCGCGGGCGGAGTAGGTGTACGTGTGCGTTCCGTCGGAGGTCAGCTGGTCGCGTGCGTCGTAGGTGTAGACGTCCGCGCCGACCTGGGTCCGGTTGCCGGAGGCGTCGTAGGAGTAGTTGGTGGCCGTGGTGCCGTTGTTCCATGAACTGAGGCGGTTCGCCCAGTCGTAGCTGTAGGTGTTGGCCGATGCTCCGGCGACGCCCGTGGTGGTCTTGGAGGTGAGATTGCCGGCGTTGTCGTAGCCGTAGGTCATGCCGGCGAGGGTGGACGCGCCCTGTACCAGGGTGTCGCCGGTCAGTTGATGCGCCGTGTTGTAGCTGTAGGTGCGGGTCTGCCCGCTGGTGCCGTATTTCACGGTCTTCGGCTGGCTGAGCGTGTTGTAGGTGTACGTCAGATCCGTGCCCGTGGCGGCGTCGTTGAGGGTAGAGAGACGGCCACCCGTGTCATACCCGTACCTGGTGGTTCCTGCCGCGTCGACGCGGGTCACAGGTGCGGAGTCGTCGTTGTAGGTGAAGTTGGAACTGCCGGCGGAACCGGACGCTGTCAGCAGGTCGCCTCGGTCGTCGTAGCCGAAGGATTCCTGGGTGGAGGTCTGGTGGTCCGGACCACCGGTGATTCCGGCCTCTGATGTCGAGGCACTCAGCACCTGGCCGTTGTTGTCGTAGGAGAAGGTGCGGGTCGCGGTTGCCGCTTCCGCTCCTTGGCCCGACTCCGACAGGACTTGACCGACGCTGTCGTAGGTCATCGATGTGGTGACGCCGCCCGGTTGCGTCGCGGTGGCCAGCTGTCCGTCCGCGTCGTAGGCGTAGGTGGTCGTGGAGTCCGCAGCCGAAGTGTAGGTGCTGGTGGCGGGGGCGGTTACCGACTGCTGCTGACCCCACGGCGTGTAGCCGTAGGTCCAGGCGTTGCCGCGGCCGTCGGTGAACCGGGTGCGCTGACCGTTCGCGTCGTAGCCGAAACTGGTGGTGATCGAGGTGGTGGCGTTGACGGGCTGGATCTGCTGGGTGATGGTGCCGGCCGCGTCGTACAGGAAATGGTTGGTGTGGCCGTTGGCGTCGGTGGAGGTCAGGACATTGCCGACGCCGTCGTAGATCTGCGAGGTCTGGGTCAGCAGGGTGCTCGTGGCGTCGTACTGCTTGCTGGTAGTCGGCTGGCCGGAGGCGTCGTAGTCCGTCTGGCTCCAGGTGCCGTCGGGCAGGATCGTCTTTTGCCGGTTGCCCTGGAAGTCGTAGGTGAACTGGGTGGTGTTCCCCGCTCCGTCGGTGGACGCGGTGACATCCCCGGCCCGGTTGTAGCCGTAACTGCTGGTGACGCCACCGGGGGTGGTGGAGGAGGACAGGAACGCGCCGTAAGGGTTCCCCGCGGTGACGGCATAGGAGTTGGTCGAGGTGAGGGTGCGGGTGGAGGGGAACCGCTCCAGGGTGGTGGAGGTCAGTTGCCGGCCCAGGTAGTCGTAGGTGGCCTGGGTGGTGGCGCCGGTGCCGTCCGTGACCGACAGCTTCTCGCCGTTGGTGTCGTACACGGCGTGGGTCTTGACTCCGTCGGCACCGGTGACCTGGGCGACGTCACCGAGTTGGTCGTAGAGGTAGCTGGTGGTGCGGCCGCTCGGGGTGGTCGCCTCGGTTTGGTTGCCGTCGTTGTCGTAGGTCCAGAACGATGTCGCGGTGAGCGGCGTGGTGGTGCCGGCCGGTGTGTACGGCGGCAGGGTCTGGGAGACCTTGTTTCCGTTCGCGTCGTACACGATGGCCGTCTGGTTGCCGTTCGGGTCGGTCTCCTCGACGGCCTCGCCGAAGGTGTTGAACCCGCTGGTGGTAACGGGGCGCGCGGTCACCGAGGTAGCACCGCCGGTGGCTTCGACCTGGACGGCGGGGGCGGTGGTGACCACCAGGTTGCCGGCCTCGTCGTAGGCGTAGTTGGTGGTGTTGTGATTGGCGTCGGTCATGGAGGTCGGCAGACCGCGCTTGTCGTACACGTAGCTGGTGGTCTGCTGGTTGGAGGACCCGACCGTCCCGCCGTTGCGGCCGTTGCCGAACAGGGTGCTGACTTCGGCCGCCGACAAGGCCCGCGGGTAGGTCTGCACGTTGGCGGTCTGGCCGTTGACGACGTTGGTGGCGGCTGCGCCGCCGGCTTGTTGGGCGCCGCCGATGCTCAGCGGACCGTTGCCCGTCCACGGCGCGGTGTTGGTGCCGGTTCCGGCGAGGGTGCCGTTGACGTACAGCTGCATGGCGCCGGTGCCGGCGTTGAAAACGCCCACCAGGTGGGTCCAGCTGTTGGCCGTCGCGGACGCGGTGTGGGCGGAGAAGTAGCTGGTCGGAGTTACGGAGTCCGAGGAGGGGGCGATGAATGCCCAGCCGGCGAAGGCCTTGCTGTATTGCAGGTAGAACGAAGAGGTGGTGGTGCCGCCTTGTGCTGCGACCGTGCGGTAGGTGCTGAGGTCGGCGAGGTTGGCCCAGGCGGAGACGGTGTAGGAGGCTGTGGTGTTCAGAACCGGCGCGTTGGTGGCGATGACACCGCCCGTGCCGGTGGTGCTTCCGGAGAACGCCGCCGCACCGCCTGCCCAGGTCACTCCGCTGCCCAGTGCGGCGGTGTTGCCGGTGCCGGAGGGGTCGGTGACGGTGCTGCCGGAGGTCTGGTCGAGTTTCCACCAGCCCGCCGGGTGGCCGGAGGCGTCCCCGTACAGAGTCTTCGACAGGGTGTTGCCCGACGCGTCGTAGGTGGCGGTGGTGGTGCGGTTCCAGCCGGACGAGTCATGCTCGTTGGAGGATGCGACGTTGTCGTCCGGCGTGTACGACACGCTCGTGGTCCGGTTCACACCGGTCGGGTCAACGGTGGTGCTGGTGGTGCGGGAGGCGGCGTCCACCGCGAAATTGGTGACCGTCGCGCCATTGTTGCTGGTCCGCGACAGGGGGTTCCCGGCGGCGTCATAGGTGTTGCTCTGTAGCTGGGTGCTGGTGGCGCCGTCGAAGCTCTTCTTGGAAACGGTGGAGGTCAGACCGTCGTCGGTGTACGTATAGGTGGTGGTGCTGCCCATCGAGTCCGTGATCGAGGCCAACCGGCCGGACGGATCGTAGGCTCGCGAGGATTCGATCAGCAGGGTCGGCGCACTGGGGTGGACCGGGTCGCCGGTGTACATCAGCCCCTGGGTCAGCAGATGGCCGTTGTCGTCGTACGTGTACTGCGTGATCGTGCCCGACTTGGACACTTCCTTGACCTTGTTGCCGTCGGTGTCGTATTCGAACGTGGTGGTACCGCCGTTGGCAGCGCCGGCGTTGCTGTTCGCATCGGTCTGCGAAGCCAGGTGGTTGTACGCGTCGTAGGTCTGCGTCTCGGTACGGGAGGTGTCACCGCCCCCGGCATCGGCCACGGTCTGCGAGGTGACGTTGCCGTCGTCGTCGAAGACCGTGGTGGTAGCGGCGGTGTGCGTGGCACCGGTCACACGGTCGACCAGCGGCGGGTCGGTCTCCAAGGTGACCTGTCCGGCCAGGTCGTAGGTGTACCTGGTGACGAGGCCGGCCGGGTAGGTGTCGGACAGGACCGTCTTGCTGAGCACCTGGCCCAGGCCGTCGTAGCCGTAGGTGGTGACCAGGCCGGCGGCATCGGTGGTGGAGGCGACGTCACCGTTGTGGAAATAGGACACGGAGTTGACCGCGCCGCCGGGCGACACCGCCCTGACCGGCAGACCCTTGGGCACATTGCCGCTGTCCGCGGCCGGGTAGGCCGCGCTGCCGTCGCTGTAGACAGTGGTGGCGGTTCGGCCTGCGGGGAAACCGGCCACCGGGGGCCCGGTGACGGTGGTCTGGTCGCCGGCCGTGTCATAGCCGAAGGACGTCAGGTACGTAGGGTCGGTCCCGCTGGAGGAACGGCCGTCACGTTCGGTCAGCAGGACGTCGTTGCGCGGGTCCGCGGTGGTCAACTGCGGGCTGGTGTCATCGGGGAAGTAGCTGTAGTAGCGCGTGGAGCAGGCGTTGGCCGCCTGGTTCTGGCAGGTCGTGGTGGACACCACGTTGCCGCGCACATCGTGTCCGGTGACGGTCATCGCCCCGTTGGGGTCCAGGACCGTGTGCTCGAAGCCACCCGTGTCGTAGCCGAACGTGGTGGTGTTCCCGAGTCCGTCGGTCTCGGAGAGTTTGCGGTTGCCGTTGGCCGCGTCGTACTTGTACGTCGAGGTGGCGTTCGCCGGGGAGATGACGCTGATGGTCTCGACGGGCAGCAGGCCGGTGGAGTTCTTGGCAGCCTGGAAGTGGGCGGCGGCGTCCTGGGCGGTCAGCGCGGTACGGTACTGCGCGACCTCGGCGATCGACCCGTTGAAATACAGGATGGTGCCGGCGGTCAGGCCGTTCCAGCCGCTGCCGGTCGTGCCCGCGCCGATGTAGTTGTAGGTGCGGGCTGCGTTGGACAGCGCGGTGGTGGTCTTCGTCGCGGCCTGGGTCCCGTCCAGGTACAGGGTCTGGCTGGTGGCGGAGGCGCTGACCAGCGCGTGGTGCCACTTACCGTCGGTGACCGTACCCGCGGTGGCCATCTGAACGGCTCCGCTGACGGTGTTGACGCCGCCGTACAGCTTGCCGTCCGAGCCCACCCACAGCAACGGGGTCATGGAGCTGACGGACCCGCCGATGGCGGCCGCCTGCTGCTCCAGCAGGATCGCGTTGCCGTGTGTGGTGGAGAACCACAGGTCGGCGGAGGCTGAGGAGGCCTGCGAGATCACGTCGGGTGTCTGCACGCGTGAGCTGGTGCCGTTGAAGGATGCGGCCTTCTGGTCGCTGAACGGCCCGGTCGTTCCGAGGGTCACCGCGTTGTAGGTTCCGTCACCGCCGCGTGTCTCGTCGACCGCTGTGGTGGCGCCCGCTGTGTCCCCGAGACGGAAGTAGGTGGTCGGTGCTCCGCCGAGCACCGCTCCGCGGTACGTCTGGCTGGAGCCGGTGATGCTCGGCGAGCCGAGCTTCCACACCCCCCCGTTCTCGTCGGTGAGCTGCGTGAGGGTGGTGGTGGCGGGGTCGTAGGCCATCGTCGCGTAGGACTTGCCGGAGGGACGGGTGATGGACGTGAGCAGGCTCGCGCTGTGCGTGGCGGACTTGTACAGGGCGTTCACATCGGCGGCCACCAACGGGCGGTCGTACCATGCGGCGTCGGCGATGGAGCCGTTGAAGTAGGTGGCGTAGCCGGTCTTGACGGTGGAACTCTGGTGCGGCTCGTCGGGCCAGTTCCCGCCGAGGAATCCGGCGCCGAGGTAGTTGTACGGCTGGTTCTTGCCGAACGCGACACCGCTTTGAATCGAGACCGTGCCGCTGAGCGAGCCGACCTTGGCGCTGTCCAGGAAGAGCGTCTGGGAGTTGCCCGCAGCCGAGAGCACCACGTGATGCCACTTGCCGTCGGCTACCGAGGCCGCTGTGGTGATGGGGGCGATCCCGCCGCTGTACCAGAATTCGGCCTTCAGTTTACCGTCGGTTCCCACGTACACCGAGGGGGTGTAAGCGCCCGGGGAATTGCCTGCGTCGACGGGCTGTGAGGCGTAGGAGTACAGCACGCCGGGGCCTGCGGAGGTCTTGAACCACAGCGAGAGCGCACCCGAGTCGGTGTTGTTGCCCAAGTCCTTGGGCAACGCGACCGAGGAGGAGGTGCCGTTGAAGCCCGCCGCGGTGGCGGATCCGCCGGTCAGCGGTCCCGGCTGCCCCAGTGTGACGTTGCTGTAGGCGGCACTGGTCGTCCCCTGGTTGGCGAGGACCGCGTCCTTGGCCGTGCTGCCTGAGGCTTCGGACAGCGGCCACAAGGAATGCGGGCCCAGATCCTGGGCGGCATTCTGGTACTGCGAACCGGCGGCGTAGCCGTAAGTGGTGCACGCGGTGTACGAATTCGGGGCGCAGACCGATGTCAGCTGGTCGTTGGTGTAGCCGTACTTCCAGGTCTGGTCGGTGTTCTGGTCAGTGCCGGTGACCGGGTCGGTGAAGACCGTCGCCACGTGCGCGGCGGAGGCGCCGGGCGGGGTGCTCCAGGTCAGGTGCAGGGCTCGCCCGGAGGTGGCCGACGTCATCTGCGTGATCTGGCCGCCGGACCAGTTGTAGGTGATGGCGCGGCCGTTGGCATCGGTGATCGCGGTGATGCCGTACCCGCCGGAGCCCAGGGCCTGGGTGAAGGTGTAGGTGGTGTCGTTCTTGTCGGTCAGGCTGTAGCCGCCGGTGACGGGCCTGAAGGTGGCGAAGCGTCCGGAAGGCGGCGAGAAGGTGGGGTCGCCGTTCTTGCCGTAGCCGACCTGGGATCCGTCCGGATAGGTGACGACCGTGCCGGTGACCGCGCCCACGCTGTTGTACTGCTCGGTCGCGCGGGCGTCGAAGACGCTCGACCAGCCGGCGCCGAAGGCACCGGTCCAGCGCGGGTCACGCGAGTTGTAGTCCCGCTGCACTTCCAGGCTCGGGCCGGCGGTGGAGATGGAGGCGTCGGTGTCCGACGTGGTGTAGTTGCCGATCGACGCGTCGAAGCCGTGGTCGCTGCTGTTCTGCGACAACCCGGAGGTCACCAGTGGCTGCGGGACCTGGACGTTGAGGGCGTTGAAGGCCGCGGCGGGCGAGTAGAGGCTGCTGTCGTAGGCCTGGACGGTCCAGTAGTAGGTCTTGCCCCAGGTGAGTTTCCCCGCGGGGACCGTCCAGTCCCCTGCCGCGATCAGGCCTGAATCGGCGACCTTCGCGTTGGTGCTGTCGTAGACCTGGAAGTCGTACTGGTTGGTACTGCCGGACGAGGCGTTGGCGCCACTGCCCCAGGCGGTGAGTTCGGGGGTGGTGGTGTACGCGGTGGCGTTGTTGTTCGGGTACTGCTGGTAGATCTGCGGGGGTGTGTTGCCGGTGTAGGTGATGACGATCCGGGGGCCGAACGCCGCGTCGGCGAAGGACCCGAACTGCTTCCAGTGCAACGCGTCATTGGTCGCGGCGTAGATCGCCAGGCCGTTGTCCGCGGTGGTGCCGTTCATCCAGCCCTGGATGGCGGAGGTGGTCAGCGGGACGTCCACCCAGTCACCGACGCTGTGGTCGGCGGCGGTGTTGTGGCACGCGTTGTTCACGGTCGGGGTGAGGTTGCCGATCGAGGCACCGTAGGACGGCCCGGGATAGGACGTCACACCACCGGGCGTCCAGGCGCTGGTGACCAGCGCGACGTCGAATCGCTCCGGGGTGCAGGTCGCGGCCCAGGTGTTGAACACTCGCAGGGTCGCTGCGGTGACGGTGACGTGGGAGGCGTCGAAGCCGCTGTACCAGTGGTTGACGTAGGAGGCGGCCGAATGCGGACCGGAGTCGTAGGAGCCGACCTTGATGGTCTGCTCGTAGGAGTGGTCCCCGGGGGCGCCCGATTCGGCGTAGGTGGTGGTCCAGCCGTCGGTGATGATCGGGTCGACAGTGACCGGGAAGACCCGTGACGGATCCTTCAGCCACGCGGCATCAAGGACAATCTTCAACGCGGGGTGCCCGGCCTGCTGGATCAGCTGGTACGTCACCGCGTGGGTGGTTGCCGGATCGCCTGAGCGTGGGTCGACCTTGGAGTCGAAGGCGTACGCCGCGGGGATGCGCTCGGCGGTTTTGCCGCTCGCGTCCTTCAGGTCGATGGAGCCGTCCTTGGCCTGGACGGGAACCAGTCCGGTGAGCGTCAGCGGGAAGATCCAGGAATTCCCGGCCTGCGCGGAGTGCAGGACGATCGCCTCTTTGAGACCTTGGGCGGTCGGCGCCAGGTGGAGATCGGTCTGCGGGAGTGCGTTGTTGTACGTGACGTCGGTACCGGTTGTGGTGCCAGTGACGGGCGCTGCGCCCTGGAGGCCGTAGGACAGGCTGTGACCCGAGCCATCGGTGAAGGATGCCAGGGCCGGATCCGAGCTCTTGGTTGCGAAGTCCACGCCCAGGGAGTTGGCGGCTTCGTGCAGTCGGCCGTCGCTGGAGGACTTGACCCGGGTGTCGATGGCCTGCCACGTGCCGTTGCTGTCACGGTAGTTGACGGGTGTCTGGGACAGCTGGCGGCTGGTACTGCCGTCGGCGTTGTCGTACACCGTGGACGTGCGATCCGAAGTGGCGGCGTTGCGCTTGCTGGTCTTGGCGGAGAAGCCGCCGACCGTGCGGCTCTGGCCTGGCTTCACAGCCTTGCCGTACGGCTGGTACGGATCGAGTTCTCCGTGCCCCTTGCCCGGCGCACGGCCCGCGCCCTTGCCCGCGCGGGTCGAGGCGGCACTCGCACGGTGACTGAGCCCGGCGGCAGTGCCACTTTGCTGTTTCGGTATGCGACCCCAGTGCGGGTCCTTGAGCCATGCCGTCAGCGAGGACAGGCTCGGCATCGACAGCGCCGGCAACGTGGCGCCGTCAGCGGCGGCCTGTTCCGTCGTCAAGACCAGCGCCATGCAGACGAACGCAATCATCGCGGTGGCGCGCAGCCAACGGCGATGGAACGCGACCCGCCGGGCGGAACGGCGGTAGGGACGAGCGCGCACGGCACAGCTCCAGATGATCATCGGCACACAAAACTTGCCGATCATGCACAGCGAGCTCACCGAAAGTCCACAGACAGGGGTGGATCGTGGACTCCCCATTGCCATGCCATGGACAATCGGGTCAAAATATCCGATGCGTCCGAACTGTCCGTGGAGAGATCTTTGCCAACCGAGGAGCCCGTCAATACCTTGCGGAAGGCTCAGTCAACTCCCCTTCAAGGTCCCACCAAGGCCGCACCACTGCCTGATCACCCATGGGTCGCCGATTCCACTGCGGAGGCGACGGACGATCGTGTGGCGTTCGGCGAGTCAGCCGGCAGGACGGTGACGTTCGCACCAGTCGCCGTTCCTCCCACGATCACGAAGCGAGTCCCGGGGAACTTCGGCCCGTCGATGGCCACCGCGCCGCCTGGCGCCGCACCCACCGTCAGCACCACGGTGCAGTGCCGCTGCGCCAGCGAAGCCAGGAACGGCGCCGCGTTGGCGGCGCTCTGCTCCCCTGCCACCGCCAGATACATCACCCGCGTCCGCGTCTTCGCCGACGCATCCTGCATCCCGGCCCACACCGGCACCGCCGCCGCGTCCGCCAGACCGCGATCCGACGTGAGCAGACACGCCTGCTGTTGGGAGTACTCGCGGGCACGAGTCGGAGGAATACTGTCGGCCCGATGCGAACCCGGCAATACCGCCACCAGAACCGCCGCTGTGATCACCACTGCCGCACCCACCGCCAGCAGCAAGCCTCGATGGGCACCAATCCACGCCTTCACAGCAGTCTCCCCAAGTACGTCGGCGGACCCCAAGGACGCAGCCCGCTCATCGAGCCCCGCAGCCTACGTCGACCTCACCCGGGTAATCGCCGCCGGGTATCACCTGCTGACCCGCACGACCGCCGCCGACAGCACGACCCGGGACTGCGCTGCACCGTTCGGGGATGGTGGCCCTGATGCCGCGTTGCCGCAGGCCGGCGCGGATGGCCCGGGAGGAGTACGCCTTGTCGGCCAGCACACGGTCGGGACGGCGTCGCGGCCTGCCTACCGTGGCACGGGGCACCTTGATGGCGTCCAGTACCGCCTCGAACACTGTGGAGTCGTTCACGTTCCCGGCCGTCACGACAAACGACAGGGGCAATCCCCGGCCGTCCACCGCCACGTGGACCTTGGTGGTCAGTCCTCCGCGGGACCGACCGAGGGCCTGCCGTGCCGCCGAGCGTTGCGGACCTTCCAGTTGTCCCCGTCTGGATCCCTTTCTTCCGGGCACCGGCAGCATGCTGGTGAGCTCGATTGATGGTGGAGTCCACCGAGACCGCCCACTCCACACGGCCGACCGGGGCGGCAGCGGAGGCCGGTTCAACTACGCCCGCGCCCAGGGGCTGTCGCGCAGCCGTCCCATTCCCGAGGGCAGCCGCGGTGACGACACCCTGCCCCGCCGTATCGACCACGCTCTGTTCGAGCTGGCCCGGCGCCTGGAGTGTGGCTATGTGCTCTACGTCTCCGGTGACTCCACCCGCCCCGTCTGGCCGCTGCTGTCGAACAAGAACGCCGACCTGCTTCCCGCCGACGACGGTCCAACCAACGGCAGGCCCGCGTTGCCCGGTGCCACGCTCGCGCCCGAGCACGGGCCGCGAGCCGTCATCCGCACCACCTCCAGCGCCGACCCGAGCATTCCTGTGCCCGCGCTCTTCCACGAGATCGGCGAGGACGGCAACGAGAACGACGGTGACAAGACCAGCAACGCGCTGTTCCAGTTCGACGGCACCGACACGACGTTCCTCATGAGCCGGCGCCCCCACCAGATGGACGGCAAGACCCCTTCGGCCAAGTCCGGCCAAAATCAGGGGCGTTGGAGCTGCGACGACAAGGAGCAGCAGGCCGAGACCTGGTACAACCTCATGGCTACCGAATTCGCCGTCATCCAGCGGCCCGACGGGGACGACGCGCTCCCCTACGCCCTGACCACCGCGGCTGTGCAACCACGCCCTGGCCTGGGAACACCGCACCCGCCACCCGCTGCCCATCCACGCCGCCATCCAGATGGACAAGAACCACCCCGAATACCGGCGCAGCATCGACTGGGAGACCGACGACGCCCCCGGCTGAACCGGTGTACCGATGGGAGAAATGCCCTTCGCAGCTCGGCACCAGACCAGGTGCGACGGCGGCCACTCGTGACGCGCCGGGCAGCTGCACGTGCGTCCGTTCTGGGCGCGCAGCGGCCCGGCAGGGTCCAGCTCCCTCAGCGGGTCATCGGCGGTCCAGCTGGTCGAACAGCTGGCCGAGGTTGCGCATCGACCGGTCAGAGGCACCGCGCGCCGCCAAAGCTCCCAGGATGACCTCGCGTTCCAGGATTCCCTTACCGCGCAAGTCCTGCAGGATGCGCTGGGCTTGCTGGACTCTGCTGCCCAATTCGCTGCGGGGGTGAGGGTGGGTCCACGGTGATAGTTCCTGAGGTCGCTTCTCCGTCGTGCGGCCGTGGAGGCGGTACGGATGTCGATGCGGCCGGTGGGGCTGCCGGAAATCCCGGAGCAGACCGTGGTGGTGGCGCGGGCGGCGTTCCCGAAGGGGAGTCTGGCGATACGGGTGCGGGACCGCCTCGCGGAGGTCCGGCAAGCGAGACGAGAAGCCGTACGAGAGGAACCAGTGTCCGAAGCCCGGCCCTCACACCTCAGTAGGCGCGGCGGGGCGCGGGAGGGCTGCGGCGCCAGAGCGCCGCAGCCGTCGGAGAAGGCGCTTCGCGACCTGCGTCGGCGGGTCGGCGTGGCCCCGCTCGAGCGGCTGTTCGACGTGCTGTCCGGCCCGTTGGCCCAGCCGTCCACGCCCGGAGTGCGCTACCGCCACTGGCCCCTGGTCGTGATGGTTTCGGTGCGCTCGCCGGACGGGCTGCTGTCGCGCATGCGCTGGCAGACCCACCACGTGTGGCTGGAGTTGGAGCGGCGCCACCAAGCAGCAGCTCGCCGACATGCGGCCTCTGTTCAAGGCCGAGCGGGCCAGTCCGCGGGCGCTGTCGACGTCGGCGCAGTGGGACTGCGACGGTCTGCCCGGCCGGGAAGCCGCAGCGAAGCGGGCGCAGTGGGCGATGTACCGGGCGCACCTGCGCGAGGCCGGCGAGTTGGCCGACACGTTGGAACGGGCTGGTGGCGTTCGGGGTGCGGGCCGAGCTGGCGGCGCGCGACTGGGACCCGGACCAGCCAACGCTGCCGGTGCAGGCGAGGAACCCGGGCCGCTGGCCCGGCACGCGGGACGGCGGCTGGCCGGAACGAGTGACGGTGCGTCTGCCAGTACGGCACGGTCGTGGTCTCGCCGGTCCGGCGTGAGGGCCAGGTGCCCGGCGTGGCCGGGTCGTTGACGCGGCGTCGGTAGCAGGCAGCGTATGCGGCGAGCTTGTCCGCCACGCCCTGCACCGGCTCGGTGCCCATGTCCATCTCCAGCATCAGCAGCGGCAGCGGCAGCCCGGCCTCCTGCGCCCGCAGCACCGCATCCGCACGCACATTCTGCTTCCCCGAGGTGGCCAGGGCGTGGGACCTCGGTCCGCCAAGAAGTGATGTCACCGATCCCGCCCTGGGTGAACGCGACGATCGTGGCGTTCACGCCCATCGCGTGCGGCGCACCACCGCGCCCCGCACCCTACCGCCCATCTCCTCCGGCCCGCCCTCCAGCAACCGCTGCGGTGTCCCAGGACAGTACGGGAGTGCCGTGCAGGGCATACAGCTCGGCGCCGTCCGCGTACCGCACTGCGGGCCCGCTCTCATGGTGCAGTCGCAGCTCGCCGTGCCGGCCGTTCGGCAGCGGCTCGGTGTGCACCTCGGCCGGCCGTTCGGTCATGACGCATAGCCCTTCGCCCGGCCACCACCAGCCTGCTGAGCGCACCAGCGCGGCCCACAGACCGAGCTGGTGCACATCGCCGTCGCGATAGCGGGCCGACTCGGTACGCGCGTGCACGTCATAGGCCGACAGCCAGTACGCGTCGTGCTGACCGTAGTTGCCCTGCGCAAGCCATTCGGACCTGGCGGGAAGCATCGCCGTCCGGATCGCCGCAGGCAGCGCGTCGCCCAGCAACACCTGCAACGACGCGCGCACGGTGGCCTCAAGGACGGTATGCAGCGGGGCACCGGTTTCGAGAGCGTCCTTAGACGTCATGGCCCGCGCCGGCTGCAGCCAGGGGTCCCTGGTCCGCCGCCAGTGCGGATGGCCGGTCGCCACGTCCAGGCGCTCACGCAGATCCGACCGTGAGTACGCCAGTCGGGCGCCCACCGTCTGGTCGGTCCAGGTCCCGGTCCCGAGCGCTGCGGCGGCCTGCGATCTCGGCGGATGGAAGCGCTGCCGCTCGGCGGCCAGTACGGGCGGCGCGGCCGCCGGGGAGGTGATCCAGCTGAACCGTGGTCTGGCTTCACCGATCAGTTGGTACAGCCCGGTGACGGCGTCCTCGGCTCCGGCCCGGTCGGCCGGCAGCGTGCACAGACCGTGGCCCAGCCATTCGTTACGTACGGCGTGTGCCACGGACAGGCGCTCATCGACAGTGAGCGGGCGCTCGTTCGGGAAGTCGGTCCGGCGGAATGTGCAGCTGAAAGGAATCCGTTGGGGATTCGGTACGGCGCTCACCAGGAGAGGGCGGAGCCCGCCTTTGTCATCGTCATGCGCAGGAGCCTGCCAGATGCTGCCGCGATCCGACAACACCATTTCCCGGACCAGCCCATCTCTCGCATCCGTTCGCTCCCGGCGTCTGTGCCTGTTTCTGAACTCTCGGGCCAGACGGGACCCGCTCGCTCCCCTGCCTCCTTAGCAAGGTGGACAGGGTGTGGGCAGAGTCCCGCATCATCCCCAACCCGCACCCGCCATCTCCCGGGATCATGGCCCGGCATTTGCCGGGAGAGGTCCTTGAGACCTTCGCGGAGGTCAGGGACCAAGATTCCCGACAGGTTCGCCAGGCCGCTGCGCTTGACTCCTCGGTGGAGGGAAAATAGGGCGGGTGCCCGGTAAGCCGATGGCTCTTTGATGCCGGTGAGTTCGCCCGACAGGAGGGCGATGGGGATCAGCTAACGGACTTCGGTTTGCGCCACGGCCCGGAACGCGCGTGTCAGATTCAGCGACTTCCGGATCCCTGCGGGCACCCGCCCGATCGGTGCGCGAGGAAGGGATGCGGTGATGGCCAGGCAGGCCGTGAAGGACGAAGTCATCTATGTGCGGGCGGCGGGGCTGGACCTGGGCAAGCGGTTCTTGGTGGCCTGCGTGCGCACCCCGGCCGTATCCCGGGCAGGGCCAGGGCAGGGCCCTGGTCGCTGGGGACCGAGCGGTTCGAGACCACCGCGGCCATGATCCAGCGGCTCTCGGCCTGGCTGCTCGCAGCCCGGGGGCGGGAGGCCCAGCGGCTGGAGAAGGAGTTGGAGGACACCGGGATGCAACTGTCCTCGGTGATCAGCGACATCACCGGCGCCACCGGACGAGCCGTCATCAACGCGCTGATCGAGGGGGAACGCGACTTCGGGGCCCTGGCCGACCTCGCCGTGCGCCGGGCCCGCAGCAAGATCCCGGCCCTGACCGAGGCACTGGAGGGCACCTTCACCGAACACCACGCCTTCATGTGCCGCCACTACCTCGACGAGATCGACCACCTGACCGCCGTGGCCGGGTATCTCGACACCGCATCACCGCGCTCCTGGCCCGTCCGGGCAGGGATCAGGACGTGGACCGGCTGGACACCATCCCCGGCATAGGCCGCGCAGCCGCCGAAATCATCATCGCCGAGACCGGCGGCGACACGGCCCACTTCGCCACCGCCGGACACCTCACCTACTGGATCTGGGTCTGTCCCGGCATGATCGAATCCGCCGGCGTCAACAAATCCAGCCGGAACCGATCGGGCAACAGCAACCTCAAACGGATACTCGGCGTCGCCGCGATGTCCGTGAACCGCAGCAAGGACACCTACCTCAGCACGTACTACCACCGAGTCGCATCGCGCCGCGGCAGCCTACGGGCCCTGGTCGCGGTCTTGCACAAACTCGCCATCGCGATCTAACACGTCCCGCACGACAAGACCGACTACCTCGACCTGGGAGCCGACTACGTCACCCGCCGCGACCCCGAACGCGCGATGCGCCGGATGACCAAGGAGGCCAACCGCCTCGGCCTCACCATCCGCTTCGAACCCATCGAGGCAGCCTGACCTGCACGAATTTCTCAATTTTCGCGTCGGCGTCGCTCCCGGCACACCTGGCCCTGGCCAGCGTCGGAGGTGAAGGTGTGGTGGCGCGCACACAGCACCGGCCGCGTCGTGTTCGTGTCATCGCTCATGGCCCCAGCCTGCAGAACCCGGGCCGTGGACGGAGACGAGCGAAGCGAGCAGGGCCAGCGGGCTACTCCCCCAGTTCCGCCAGCAGCAGCTCACGCTCGGCCGCTTCAGAGCGTGGTGGTCTTTCGTGCGATGTTCGAGGAGCGCGGGGTGGGTGATCTCTCGCACGTAGCTGCTGGTGGCGGGGTGGGCATGAAAGAGCGGGCTCCTCGGTAGAGACATGGTTGTCGACACCCGCTCGTCCAAGGAGGCCCGCTGCCATCCCAGTTGACCATTTGTGATGCGCCCGGATCCAACCCGGCCCCTCTGTCGTGTGACTGCTACGTGCACCAGTTCGGGGCGATCCCTGTCGTCCGGCGTGCCCAGCGGTGTCCCACCGATGTGAGCGACGCGGAGTGGGACCAGGTCCGGGCGTCGATGCCGGTGCCGGCCTGGCTGGAGGGCCACGGTGGGCGCCCGGAGGCGTTCTGCCACCGCGAGATGCTCGACGCGGTGCGCTACGTCGTCGACAACGGCGCGAAATGGCGTGCCGTCCCCACGGATTTTCCCTGGTGGCGGGCGGTGTACGACTTCTTCCGCCGCTGGTGCCGACACGGGTACCCGCGCGAGCTCTACCAGCGCCTGCGGCGCGTCGAACACCAACGCCAGGGAGGTGCCGCGGAACCCACTGCCGGGGTCAAAAACGCGCAGTCGGTGGACGGCGCGGACACCGTCGCCGCCGACAGCCGCGGCTATGACGGCGGGAAACTGCGCGACGGCAGGAAGCTCCACATCCTGACCGACACCTGCGGCCTGCTGCTCTAGGTGAGCGTCACCCCGGCCAACGTGCACGACTCCACCGCCGCGCCGCAGTTACTGGAGAAGTTCATGGGGGAACCGGGCCGGTTGCTGAAGCTGGTGTGGGCCGACAGCTCCTACCAGGGCCAAGCCGTTGCCGAGGCGTTCGCCCGGCACGGGGTGACCGTTCGAATCGTGCAATGAAGAGACGGGCAGAAGGGGTTCGTGGTCCTCACGCGCCGGTGGGTGGTGGAGCGCACGCTCGGCTGGCTGTCACGGGCCCGCAGGCTCAACCGCGACCACGAGCGCCGCGCGGACCACCACGAGCAGATGGTGTTGTGGGCCGGCCTGGTCACGCTCACCCGCTCTGGGGATTGCCGTCCACCGTCGTGGACGACGCCGAGCTGCTGATCAGGCGAGTGCCGTCGACACAGCGCGAGCACGCTGCTGTGGCAGACAGCGTGCCGGAAGCCGTGATCATTGCGGCGACGCTCGGTCCGTTCGTGACAGCGGTTGCGACCAAACTCGGGGAACGCATCGGAACGACACTGCCCATCGAAAGGGCTACGCGGCGATGGCGCGGGCGGCAGCGAGATGAACTGGTCGTTGGCCTGCGGCGTGCCCACGCGGGTATCACCGTAGAACTGGACTCGGCGACAACTGATGATGCACGACTCGCGCTGATCGAGTTGGACGTACGTCGCCCAGAACTGTGGGGGCACCGCCTCCGTTGGGACGAGACAGTTCAAGCTTGGCTTCCCGTGCCCGATATTTCCGGCAGGGAGGGCGCCGAGCGGAGTCGGGGCATGTGATCACGGTTTGCGATCGTTGACGGCATCGCCACACGACCGATGCTGAGCACCAGCTGGCCAACTGAAGTGCACAGTGGCCATCTGAAGCGCTAAGTCACACCGGGCCGTAGGGCAGAATCATTCCGTGAGGTCCATGGGGGTTCTGGCCGAGCTGGAAGCCGGCATGGCAGAGCTGTCCACGCCGATGCGGGTGTACGTGGCGGCTGGGCGGTTCACCGAGCCGGAACCCGACCTGCCAGAGCTGGCAGTCCGGATCCGCACGCTGCTGGCCGCGGTCGCGGCGGACGATGCCTGGCGGCGCTTCCTGCCCGGGTACGCCCCGCCGTCCGTCCCGGAGATCTGCGCCGCTCTGGAAGCGGTGGAGACGCGCGGAGCCGCCTCGTTCCTGGCCCAGGTCACGGCCGTCGACCTGGTCTGGCCGAGCTACCGGCACCTGCCCGTCGAGACTGCCGAGCGCGCGGCGGACCGGGTGGTGTCCCTGCTCGGATCGTCCGCCAGATGGTGGACCAACCACGACGCCGGATGCGGCGCGGTGAATGGACTCACCCCACTGTTCGACAGTCTGCTCGCAGGGACGGACGGTGAGCACTTCGCGCTGGCCCTGCAGATCGCCGACGACTGAGCACCCCGCCTCACCGGAGTGATCATCACTATCTCTGCGTGCGGGCGCATGGCGTCTCCGCAAACGATGCCTGCATTCCTGCTCATCGACGCTGCGGCGCACTCCATCCCCGCTCGTCGCACTCTGCTTGGCGCCGCCATCACCGCTGCCGACTCATGACAGCCTTGCGGCCGCCCCGTGCCAACCCGACCTTCAGGGCCTACTGGGCGCCCTACTTGGCCAGACGGGCCAACTAGGGCCTGTGTGATGTCGTGATCAGTGGGTTGCTCGTAGGAGGTCGTCGATCCAGATCATCGAGGCGCGGAGTTCGAGTCCGGCGAGGTAGCTCTCGGGTGTCTTGTCGAAGCGTGTGGCGATG
>NZ_JAAGLX010000071.1:0-30151 GCF_010548325.1 Streptomyces sp. SID13666
ACCGTGCCGACGATGGCGGCCTGGCGGCCGTACGGGTGGGAGCGGAGCGCGGCGAGGACCGCGTCGGCCGCCGCCGGTGGCGCGAAGAGGCACATCGAGCCGCCCGGGTGCTGCGCGCCGAACGCTCCGAGATCGCGGGCGCGCCCGACGAGCCCGCGCGGGACACGGCGCCGCCCTCCGGCGAATCGCTCCCCGCGCTGCGCGAGGCCTACCGTGCGGCCTCGCAGCTGTACGAGCAGGTCGGCGTCGGCGCGGACCTGCGCGCCGAACAGGCCCGCGCGGAGAGCACCGAGAGCTCGGCCCTCACCGAACTGGACCGGCTGACCAACAAGGTCCGCAGCCGCGCCGCCCAGCTCCTGGAGGGTTCCGACGGCGCCGACGGCCCGTCCCGGCAGGCCGCCGCGGCCCGCGCCGAGCAGCTCGTCCAGACCATCGAGGCCCGCGCCTCGGCGGCCAGCGAGCAGCTGGGCCGGCTGCGCGGTGAATCCGAGCGGCTCGCCCCCGCCACCGGGGAGTCGCACACCGAGCTGCCCGCCGAACTGCTGCCGCGCGACGCCGGGCACGCCCAGGAGCTGCTGCGCGGCGCCAACGGCGAACTCGCCGCACGCACCGAGGCACTGGACGAGGCCCGGGGCGCGCACGCGGACCTGGTGCGCTCGCACCGGGCCGCGGAGGACGCGGCCGGCGGCTTCGACGAACTGGCCGCGCTGCTGCGCGATCTGCTCAGGGACGGCCCGGCGACCCACGAGGAGGCCGAAGCGGAGCCCGAGCCCTACGCGGGCACCCTGGAGGAGGCCCGTACGGTCTCCGCCGAGGTCCGCCGGAGCCTGCGCGGCTGCGCCACCGACCTCTCGGCGGCCGAATCGCAGCTGCGCGAGGCGTCCGACATCCTGGTGCGCCATGCCAACGCCGCCCGGTTCGAGCAGGTCAGGACCCCGGCCCGGCAGCAGATCCGTGAACTGCCGGCGGCCGGACTGCCCGAGCACGCGGCGGCCTGGGCGGTGGCGTTCGCGCCGCGGTTGCGGGTGCTGACCGACGAGATGCAGCAGTTGGAGCGCAACCGCGACAGCATCGTGGACCGGCTGCGCGGCCTCGTCGAGTCCTCGCTCGCCACCCTGCGCTCCGCCCAGCGGCTCTCCCGACTCCCCGAGGGGCTGGGCGACTGGTCCGGGCAGGAGTTCCTGCGGATCCGGTTCGAGGACCCGGACCACGCGGCGCTCACCGAGCGCCTCGGCGAGGTCATCGACGAGGCGACGAGCTCCGCCGTCCGCAAGAACTCCGACCTGCGCCGGGACGGGATGTCCCTGCTGCTGCGCGGCGTCGCGGCGGCGCTCCAGCCGAAGGGGATCTCCGTGGAGATCCTCAAGCCGGACGCCGTGCTGCGCGCGGAGCGCGTCCCGGTGGGTCAGATGGGCGATGTGTTCTCCGGCGGCCAGCTGCTCACCGCGGCCATCGCGCTCTACTGCACGATGGCGGCGCTGCGCAGCAACGACCGGGGCCGCGACCGGCACCGGCACGCCGGCACGCTCTTCCTTGACAACCCCATCGGCCGGGCCAACGCGACGTATCTGCTGGAGCTGCAGCGGGCGGTCGCCGACGCGCTGGGCGTCCAGCTGATCTACACCACCGGCCTGTTCGACACCACGGCGCTCGCCGAGTTCCCGCTGGTCGTCCGGCTGCGCAACGACGCGGACCTGCGCGCCGGGCTGAAGTACATCACCGTCGAGGAGCATCTGCGGCCCGGTCTGCCCGTCCAGGACACCGGCAGCGAGACGGTGCACGGGGAGATCACGGCCACCCGGATGTTCCGCCGCCCGCCGGAGCAGTCGCGACCGCAACCGCAAGAGGCCCAACCGCAGCCGCAGGAGGCCGCGTCGCAGGAAGCTCAGCCGCAGCCCCGGTAGCCGCAGCCACATCCCCGGTAGCCGTGTCGGGCCGGGGCAGGAGCGGGGGCCGACGGTCGGATCCCAGGGTCCGGATCCGGCCTCGGGGGTCCTTCACGGCCGGTTCAGGGGCCGCCGCACGCCCGGTTCAGGCCCGCGACAGCGACCGGGGTATGTGCCCGCGCGGCTTCGGCTTCGCCGCGGTCCGTTCCCTGCGCCGTGCCCTGCGCCGCTCCCGGCGCAGCGCCCGCGCGGCGCTGCTCGGGCTGGAGACCACGCCGTTGCGCTGGTTCCACACCTGCCGGGTCACCCACACGTCCAGCACCGCCCAGGTGGCGACGATCGTGCTGACCACGGTGAAGATCATGGCCGGAGCGGACCACCAGGAACCGCCGAAGGTCAGCAGCGTGGTGATCACCGCTTCTATGAGGGTCACGGACGCGATCATCACGGCACGGACGGCAGCGGCCCGGACAGGATCGGCCATCCGCGGGGTACCGACGGGATCTTCGACCCACAGGGAGAGGGGTTCTGTGTCCATGGAAGGTGACTGCCCGCAAATCGCCCTCGACATTCCGCAGTACCTTTCCAGCCACTCGCGGCAACGGTGCATCGCGCCCGAACCGGGGTGTCCCGCACCACCTTGCCATCCGGGTTGCCCGGATTAAACCCGAAAACAAGCCATCGGAAAATCTGGCCGACGTACTCCGGCCACCGGACTGGCTTTCGAGTTACCTGTGAGGCAGTAGTAGGCTCGCGCAGATTCCATGCGATCGAACACCCCCCGAACGGGGCTGACGTTGGGGAGGCCATGCGCTTTCGCGGTACGACGATCCGCCGGAAGATCGTGGCGCTGCTGCTGATTCCGCTGGTGTCGCTCACAGCCATCTGGGCATTCGCCGCCACGCTCACCGGCCGCGAGGTCTGGGGTCTGCTGGACATCGAGCGCATCGTCAACGACGTCGGCTACCCGACCGAGGACGCGGTCCAGGCCCTGCAGCAGGAGCGGCGCGCCGCCATCCTGTACCTGGCCGACCCCCGCCGTTCGGACTTCAAGGCCGGGCTGGCCAAGCAGGAAGCCGTCACCGACAAGGTCTTCGCCAAGTTGCGCACCAACGCGTTCGACTCGGGCGTCAGGTCCGACCTCAGTGGGGAGGCCAAGCTCCGACTGGACGCCGTGACCCAGGGGTTCGAGGGACTGCCCGCGCTGCGCGCCAAGGTCGACGGCCAGACCATCACCCGTAACGACGCCTTCGGCGCCTACAACACGATGGTCGACCCCTGCTACGACTTCCTCGACTCGCTCAGCCCGCTGAACAACGTGTCGCTCGACAGGCAGGGCCGCGCCCTCATCGTGATCACCCGGGCCCGGGAGGCGATCAGCCGCGAGGACGCGCTGATGGCCGCGGCCATCAGCGCCGGCCGGATGAGCCCGCAGGAGTTGCGTTCCTTCACCTTCGCCGTCGGCGAGGAGCGGGACTACTACGACGACAACCTCAAACTCCTTCCCGACGACGAGCGGACGCTCTACGACGAGTTCTGGCGGGGCGCCACCGGCAAGGCACTGCGCACCGCGGAGGACTCCGTGATCGCCGCGGGCGCCGCCGCCGCGCCGCGCGCCGCCGACCGGGCCTCCTGGCTCGGCACCGCGACCACCGCGCTGGGCGACCTCGACCGGATCGGCGTCCAGTCGGGCGACCTGCACAAGAAGCGCGCCGAGCCCTACGCCCTCAAGCTGCTGATCATGGCGGCCGTCGCGGGCGGCCTCGGCCTGATCGCCGTCTTCGCCTCGATCTTCGTCTCGGTACGCATCGGCCGCAGCCTGATCCGCGACCTGTCCGGGCTGCGCAAGGAGGCCCAGGAGGTCTCCGGCACCCGGCTGCCGCGCGTCATGCGGCGTCTCGCCGCCGGCGAGAAGGTCGACGTCGAGACCGAGGTGCCGCGGCTGGAGTACACCGACGACGAGATCGGGCAGGTGGGCAAGGCCCTCAACACCCTGCAGCGCGCCGCCGTCGAGGCGGCCGTCCGCCAGTCCGACATGCGGCGCGGCGTCTCCGACGTCTTCGTCAACCTCGCCCGCCGCAGCCAGGTCCTGCTGCACCGCCAGCTCACCCTGCTGGACGCCATGGAGCGGCGCACCGAGGACACCGAGGAACTCGCCGACCTCTTCCGGCTCGACCACATGACCACCCGTATGCGGCGGCACGCCGAGGGCCTGGTGATCCTCTCCGGTGCCGCGCCCTCCCGGCAGTGGCGCAAGCCCATCCAGCTCATGGACGTGGTGCGCGCGGCGGTCGCCGAGGTCGAGGACTACGAGCGCATCGAGGTCCGCAGGCTGCCCAGGCTGGCGGTGGCCGGCTCGGCCGTCGCCGACGTGACGCACCTGGTCGCCGAACTCATCGAGAACGCCGCCGTGTTCTCCCCGCCGCACACCGCGGTCCGGGTGCACGGCGAGCACGTCGCCAACGGCTTCGTCCTGGAGATCGACGACCGAGGCCTCGGCCTCACCCCGGACGCGCTGCTGGAAGCGAACCTGCGGCTCGCCGAGACCCCCGAGTTCGAACTGTCCGACACCGACCGCCTCGGCCTCTTCGTCGTCAGCCGGCTCGCGCAGCGGCACGGCGTACGTGTCTCCCTGCGCCTGTCGCCGTACGGGGGGACCACAGCGGTCGTCCTCATCCCGGCCACGCTGCTCACCGATGCCGGTGAGGACACCGGAGCGACCCGCCTCGGCGGGATCCTCGGGGCGGAGGAGATCGACATGGACCCGACCGGAACCGAACTCTCCTTCCGGCAGTGGGGACTCGAGACCGCCGGGAGCGAGAACGGCAGGGAGCACGTCCAGGTACCGGACATCGCCCCCGAACCCGTCGCCCCCGGTCCGGACGGCGGTGACGGCGAACCGCTGCCGCTGCCGCGCCGCCGGCGTACCGCCCCGGTCCTGGTCTCGGACCGCGGCCGCCCGGTCGCCCCGCCGACCGTCCCTGCGGCCCGCTCCGCGGAGCCGTCCGGCCCGTCGGCACCGACGGCGGCCCTGCTGCCGAAGCGCGTCCGGCAGGCCAACCTCGCCCCGCAGCTGCGCGTCGAATCCGCGTCGCAGGACACCGGGACCGCGGTGCGGCCCGGCGCCGGGGCACCGCGCGAACGCACCGCCGACGAGGTGCGGGACCGGATGGCCGCGCTGCAGCGCGGCTGGCAGCGTGGGCGCGAACACGACATCGCAGAAGACAGCGTCGGCCCGCACGGCCCGGGCGACGAACCAACAGCACCGAGAACGACTCCTGAGGGGAACGGTCGATGACCGCACCATCGAGCCCGACACGCGAGCTGAGCTGGCTCCTTGACGACCTGGTCACCCGCGTGGCCAGCATCCGCAAGGCCCTGGTGCTCTCCGGCGACGGCCTGGCGATCGGCGCTTCGGACGGACTGACCCGCGAGGACTCGGAACACCTCGCCGCCGTCGCCTCCGGCTTCCACAGCCTGGCCAAGGGCGTCGGCCGGCACTTCGACGCGGGCGGGGTCCGGCAGACCATGGTGGAGCTGGACGACGCCTTCCTCTTCGTGACCGCGGCCGGCGACGGCAGCTGTCTCGCGGTACTCAGCGACGCCGATTCCGACGTCGGGCAGGTGGCGTACGAAATGGCGCTGCTGGTCAAGCGGGTCGGCGCCCACCTGGGCACCGCGCCCCGCACCGACAGCGGCGCGGCCCTCAGCGGCTGACGGCATGACCTGAGGACGGGTACGGGGTGACATGACTTCAGAAAAGGACCGATGGTACGACGACGCCGCCGGCCCGGTGGTGCGTCCGTACGCGATGACACGTGGCCGCACCAGCCACGCCGCCGAGGGCCGGCTCGACCTCATCGCCCTGGTGATGACCGAGCCGGAGGGCGAGGACGGCGCGGCCGAGGGCGATCACACGCTGTCGCCCGAGCACCTCGACATCGTCGACCGCTGCCAGCTGATGGCGACCTCGGTCGCCGAGCTGGCGGCCGATCTCGATCTGCCGGTGGGCGTGGTGCGCGTGCTCGTCGGCGACCTGCTGGACGCGGAACTCGTCCACGTCAGCATGCCTGTTCCGCCGGCTGAACTGCCGGACGAGAGCATTCTCCGAGAGGTGATCAATGGGCTTCGGGCGCTCTGACCGACGCCGCAGGTCCGCCCCCGATCCGGTAGCGCTCAAGCTGCTGGTCGCGGGCGGTTTCGGGGTCGGCAAAACGACGTTGGTGGGTGCGGTCAGCGAGATCAGGCCGCTGCGCACCGAGGAACCGCTCAGCGAGGCCGGCCGGCCGGTCGACGACATCCACGGTGTCGAGGCGAAGAGCACCACCACCGTCGCCATGGACTTCGGGCGGATCACGCTCCGCGAGGACCTGGTGCTCTACCTGTTCGGCACGCCGGGACAGGACCGCTTCTGGTTCCTGTGGGACGAGCTGGCCCAGGGCGCGCTCGGCGCGGTCGTGCTGGCCGACACCCGCCGCCTGGAGGACTGCTTCGCCGCCGTCGACTACTTCGAACGGCGCGGCATCCCCTTCACGGTGGCCGTGAACGTCTTCGACGGCGCCACCCAGCACGCGACGGAGACGGTCCGCGACGCGCTGGACCTCGACCCGCACGTACCGGTCGTGATGTGCGACGCGCGGGACCGGGCCTCCGCCAAGGAGGTGCTGATCACCGTGGTCGAGCATGCCGCGAAGGTGGCGGCGGACCGCCGGGAGCCCGCCGCCACCTGATGCCGAAGGTCTAGGGCCGGTCGTCCTGACCGTCCTCGTCCTGCCAGCCGAAGCTGCGCTCGACGGCCTTCTTCCACCGCCGGTACTCGCGCTCCCGGGTCTGCTCGTCCATGCCCGGGGTCCACTCCGTGTCGCGCTTCCAGTGCGCCTTGAGGGTGTCCAGGTCCGGCCAGACCCCGGTGGCGAGGCCGGCCGCGTAGGCGGCGCCCAGGCACGTCGTCTCGGCGACCACCGGCCGGATCACCGGCACCCCCAGGACGTCCGCCTGGTGCTGCATCAGCAGGTTGTTGACGGTCATGCCGCCGTCCACCCGCAGCGAGGTGATCCGCACCCCGGAGTCCTGGTACATCGCGTCGACGACCTCGCGGGTCTGCCAGCTGGTCGCTTCCAGCACCGCCCGCGCGAGGTGCGCCTTGGTGACGTAACGGGTCAGACCGGTGATCACCCCGCGCGCGTCGGAGCGCCAGTACGGGGCGAACAGACCGGAGAAGGCGGGCACGATGTACGCGCCGCCGTTGTCCGCGACGCTGGCGGCCAGCGGTTCGATCTCGTCGGCGGAGCGGATGATGCCGAGCTGGTCGCGGAACCACTGCACCAGGGCGCCGGTGATCGCGATCGAGCCCTCCAGGCAGTACACCGGCGCCTCCCCGCCGAGCTGGTAGCCCACGGTGGTGATCAGGCCGTTCTTGGAGGGCACCGGCCGGGTGCCGGTGTTGAGGAGCAGGAAACTGCCGGTGCCGTAGGTGTTCTTGGCCTCGCCGGGTTCGTAGCAGGTCTGCCCGAAGACGGCTGACTGCTGGTCGCCGAGCGCGGCGGCCACCGGCACCCCCGCGAGCTGGCCGACGGCGGTGCCGTAGACCTCGGAGGAGGACCGGATCTCCGGCAGGATCGCCTCGGGGATGTTCATCGCGCTGAGGATCGACGGCTCCCACTGGAGCGTTTCCAGGTTCATCAGCAGGGTGCGCGAGGCGTTGGTGACGTCGGTGACGTGCACCCCGCCGTTGACACCGCCGGTCAGATTCCAGATCAGCCAGGAGTCGATGGTGCCGAAGGCGATCTCGCCGTTCTCGGCGCGCCGCCGCAGGCCCGGCACGCTGTCCAGCAGCCAGGCCGCCTTCGGCCCGGAGAAGTAGCTGGCCAGCGGTAGCCCGGTCAGCTCGCGGAAGCGGTCCTGGCCGTCCTGGCCGCCGAGTTCGTCGCAGAGCGCGGCGGTGCGGGTGTCCTGCCAGACGATCGCGTTGTGCACGGGCCGGCCGGTGGCCCGGTCCCACAGCACCGTGGTCTCCCGCTGGTTGGTGATGCCCAGCGCGCTGAGCTGGTCCGCGCGCAGTCCGGCCTTGGCGAGCGCGCCCGCCACCACCGCCTGCACCTTGGACCAGATCTCGGTGGCGTCGTGCTCCACCCAGCCGGGCCGGGGAAAGATCTGCCGGTGCTCGCGCTGGTCGACGGCGACGATGGAGCCGTCGGTGTCGAAGACGATGCACCGGCTGGAGGTCGTGCCCTGGTCGATGGCGGCTACGTACGTGACGGACTCGTCGCTCATGACGGCTTCCCTTAGAACGCGGCGTTGTAGAGGGCCCCCGAGAGCGCGCCGCCGATCAGCGGACCGGCGACCGGCACCCAGGCGTAACCCCAGTCGGACGTGCCCTTGTTGGGGATGGGCAGCAGTGCGTGGACGATGCGCGGGCCCAGGTCGCGGGCCGGGTTGATGGCGTATCCGGTCGGGCCGCCGAGCGACAGCCCGATCCCGACGACCAGCAGGGCGACGATCAGCGTGGTGGTGCCGGACTCGCCCAGGCCCTTGTTGCCGGGGATGGCGAGCACCGGCAGCACGAGTCCCATGGTGGCGATCACCTCGGTGACGAGGTTCTGCCAGGGGACGCGGATCTCGGGGACGGTCGAGAAGATCCCCAGGGTGCCCAGCGGTTCCTCGTCCTGGCCGGTGTTGGCGGCGAACTGGCCGTAGTAGGCCAGCCAGGCCAGGGCCGCGCCGGCCATCGCGCCGATCAGCTGTCCCGCCAGGTAGTACGGGGTCTGGTCCCACTGGCCGGTGTCGATGGCGATGCCGAGGGTGACGGCCGGGTTGAGATGGCCACCGGACAGCGGCCCGGCGGTGTACGCCCCGGCGAGGACCCCGAAGCCCCAGCCGAAGGCGATCACGATCCAGCCGGAGGCTCTCGCCTTGGAGTGCTTGAGGGTGACCGCCGCGCAGACCCCGGCGCCGAACAGGATGAGGATCGCGGTACCGATGATCTCGCCCAGGAAGACGTCTCCGTTGGAATGCATGGCGGGCTCCTTCGTGCGGGCTGCACTGACCGGGCTTGTGCCATCCGAAGAGCGCGCGCGACATCACCAGCGGTGGAAAAGGACCTCCCGCGGGCCTGCGCACCACCGGAAGTGTTCACCTGGTGTGATGGAGCGTCAAGGCCGCGAACGGTTCACCGCACGGCCACCACCGAGGAGCCGTGGCCGAACAATCCCTGGTTGGCGGTGATCCCGGCCCGGGCGCCCGGCACCTGCCGGTCACCCGCAAGACCGCGCAACTGCCAGGTCAGCTCGCAGACCTGGGCGATGGCCTGGGCCGGTACCGCCTCGCCGAACGAGGCCAGTCCGCCACTGGTGTTGACCGGGATCCGGCCGCCGAGCGCGGTCGCGCCGTCCCGCAGCAGCTTGGCGCCCTCGCCGGGCGCGCACAGCGCCAGGTCCTCGTACCACTGGAGTTCCAGGGCGGTGGACAGGTCGTAGACCTCGGCCAGGTCCAGGTCCGACGGGCCGATCCCGGCCTCCTCGTACGCGGCCGCCGCGATGGATGCCCGCAGTCCCAGCGCGGGCGGCTCCACCGCGGCCGCCGAGTCGGTGGCGAAGTCCGGCAGGTCCAGCACGGTCTTGGGATAGGACGGGGTGACGGTGGAGACCGCGCGGATCCGCACCGGGTCCGTGGTGTGCCGGCGGGCGAACTCCATGCTGGAGAGCACGACCGCGGCGGCCCCGTCGGAGGTCGCGCAGATGTCGAGCAGCCGCAGCGGATCCGCGACGACCGCGGAGGCGGCCACCTCCTCCGCCGAGACGGCCTTGCGGTAGCGGGCGTTGGGGTTGGCGGCGCCTGCTGTCGAGTTCTTCACCTTGACCTGCGCGAAGTCCTCCAGGGTGTCGCCGTGCAGGGCCATGCGGCGGCGCGCGTAGAGGCCGAAGTACGTGGGGTTGGTGGCGCCCAGCACACGGAAGCGCAGCCAGTCCGGGTCGTCGGGGCGGTTGCCGCCGGCGGGGGCGAAGAAGCCCTTGGGCGCGGCGTCCGCGCCGATGACCAGGGCGACGTCCGCCATCCCGGCCAGGATCTGGGCCCGCGCGGCGTTGACGGCCTGCGCGCCCGACGCGCAGGCGGCGTACACGCTGGTGACGCGGGCGCCCTGCCAGCCCAGCGCCTGGGCGAAGGTGGCACCGGCGACATAGCCGGGATAGCCGCCGCGTACGGTGTCCGCGCCCACCACGAGCTGGATGTCGGTCCAGGCCAGCCCGGCGCCGGCGAGGGCCGCGCGGGCGGCGGCGACGCCGTACTCGGTGAAGGACCGGCCCCACTTGCCCCACGGGTGCATGCCCGCGCCCAGCACTGCCACGTCGTCCGTCATCGGTCGCCTCCCAGGGGCTGCCAGTGCCAGGTGGTCCAGGTGGTCTCGTCGTCCTCGTTGAGCACGCCGGGGACGAGTTCGACCTCCATGCCGACGGCGAGGTCCGCCAGGGCGGTGCCCGGGGCGGCCTGGCCGAGCACCACCATGCGCTCCGCCGCGAGTTCGACGGCGACCAGGACGTACGGCTCCCACTCGCGGGCGGGGTCGGAGACATAGGGCGCGGGCGGCCGGTAGCGCCCGTCGGTGTACGACCAGACGCGGCCGCGCCGGGACAGCGGGGTCTCCTCCAGCGTGGTGCCGGAGCAGGCCGGGTTGCGGCAGAAGGTGTCCTCCCGGGGGAAGAACACCGAACCGCAGTCCTGGCAGCGGGTGCCGATCAGCCGGAAGTCCTGGTCGGCGCCGGTGCCTTGGGCGGCCGGTCCGTCGTCCGTGTGCGGTCCGGCCTCCGTGAACCAGCCGGCCACCACAGGTTTGCGCGCTCGCGCCACGTGCCGCCTCCCCTTTGAATCTGACGGTTCGTCAGAAGTCTGCCACGGCAGGGCGGGAGAGGGAATGGCGGGGCCGGGGCCGGGCGCCGGGCCCGGTCGTCCGGAAGGCGCGTGCGCGGCCGGGTCAGTCCTGCGGCTGCTCCGCGAGCCACTTCGCGGCGATGTCGCCCAGTTCCGCGTCCCGGCCGGCCAGCATCGTCGCGATCATCTTCGCGTCGCCGCGCAGCGACCAGGCGGGGTGGCCGAACGAGGCCGGGTTGTTCTTCTCGATCAGGAAGTGCGCCGGCCAGGCCGTCCCGTAGCCGATCAGCGGCAGCGCCGCCAGATACCGCCGGCGCCCCCGGGCCAGCCCGTACGCGCTGATCGCGAGCCCGGTCAGCGTCCCCGTCAGGTGCACCCAGCGGGTGGCGGACCGGGAGTGCATCGCCACGTAGTAGGGCCAGAAATCCTCGAACGAATCGAATGTCCGCTGCGTCATGTCCGCACGCTAACCCCGGGGCCCGCCCGGCCGACAGGCCCCGAACACCTGGACGCCGTCAGAGGGCGGTGCTAAGTTCTTCTCGAACAGAGAATTACTCAATGTGAGAAGAACTCGACGAGGGGAAGCCATGGCACCGCAGCAGGAGGAGGACCGCTTCCTCGCCGCCTACGACCCGCGCGCCTTCGACCCGATCGCCGTGACCGTCGACGTGGTCGCCCTGACGCTGCGCGAAGGCGCCCTCCATGTGCTGCTGGTCCGCCGGGGCGCGCCGCCGTTCGAGGGCGCCTGGGCGCTGCCCGGCGGATTCGTCCGGGCCGGACGCGAATCGCTCGGCGAGGCCGCGGCCCGGGAGCTCGCCGAGGAGACCGGTCTCGACGCCGCCGACGGGCTCGGCCGGGTGCACCTCGAACAGCTCGGTTCGTACGGCCGCCCCGAGCGCGACCCGCGGATGCACGTGGTCTCCGTCGCCCACCTCGCCTTCGCTCCCGACCTCCCGGACGCGAGGGCCGGCAGCGACGCCGCGGCGGCCGCGTGGATCTCCGTCGCAGAACTTGGACCCGGATGGCAACCGGACGCGGCGGACCCGCGTCCCAACGAACAGGGCCGGCGGTCCGGGGCCCACGGGGGTGGTCCCGGCCGCCGGCCCGAAGGCCCCGAGCTGGCGTTCGACCACGCCGGAATCCTCGCCGACGGCCTCGACCGCGCGCGCTCGAAGATCGAGTACACGCCGCTGGCCACCGCCTTCCTCGGCGAGGAATTCACCATCTCCGAACTGCGCGCCGTCTACGAAGCCGTCTGGGGCGCGACCCTGCACGCGGGCAACTTCCACCGCAAAGTGCTCTCGGTCCCCGGCTTCGTCGAGTCCACCGGAGGCACCGCCACCCACGGCAGCGTCCGTGGCGGCCCGCGCGCCCGGCTGTACCGCGCGGGCGACGCCCGCCTCCTGCACCCCGCCCTGCTGCGCCCGGACCGCGAGGAGACCGTCCGATGACCCTCACCAGCGGCGCCGTCCACACCTTCGACCAGGCACTGGACGCCCTGCGCCACGGCTTCCCCGAGGACTTGGCGGCCGCCACCCGGCTGCACCGCCGGCTGGCCCGGCTGCTGCACCCCGACACCGCGCCGCCCGGCCGCCGGCCGGAAGCCTCCGCCGCCTTCCTGGCCCTGGCCGAGCGGTGGCGGGAGTACCTCGACGCCGCGAACCCCGCACCCCGCACCGTCACCACCCGCCGGCACACGTACCGGCTCGGCGACCCGCAGGCCACCGGCGACCTCGCCGTACTGCGCCGCGCCTCCTACCGGCGCGCCGACGGCACCCGGCACGACGCGCTGCTGAAGATCCCGCTGCAGCCGTACGACAACGATCTGATCGAGCACGAGGCCGCTGTGCTGACCCGCCTCGACACCGAGGCGGAACCGCGCCACCGCGCCTACGCCCCGCGGCTGATCGAGACGTTCCGGCACCGCGACACCGGCGGCACCGAGCGCCGGGTCAACGCGCTCGAACCGCTGGACGGCTTCCACAGCCTCGCCGAGGTCGCCGCCGCATACCCCGGGGGCCTCGACCCGCTGGACGCCGTCTGGATGTGGCGCAGGCTGCTGGTCGCGCTCGGCTGGGCGCACCGGGCCCGGCTGGTGCACTGCGCGGTTTTCCCCGAACACGTCCTCATCCACCCCGGGCTGCACGGGCTGGTGCTCGTCGACTGGTGCTACGCGACCGCCACCGGCACCACCGCGCCGGTCCTCATCGAGCGGCACCGAGACCGGTATCCGCCCGAGATCCCCGGCCGGCGGCCGGTCACCGAAGCCACCGACCTCCACCTCGCGGCGCGCTGCATGGAGCACCTGATGGGGGAGCGCACCCCGAAGCCGCTCGCCGCCTTCATCCGCGGCTGCACGCTCCCCGGTGAGGCGGGCCGGCCGCACGACGCGTGGCGGCTGCTCGCCGAGCTGGACGAGCTCCTGGACCGGCTCTACGGGCCGCGCACCTTCCGCCCGTTCACGATGCCGGCCGCATAGCGACAAACCGACAACTACACCCGAACACATCAACAAGGGGGAACACCATGGGCAGCGGAAGCTGGTCGACCAATGTCTACGACGCCGCCGCACGCTACCGCGCCGCATCCGGCGCCGGTGCCTTCGCGTACAGCGACCACGTCACCTCGTCCGCCCCGCGCGGCTCCTGGACGGCGCACCCGTCCCTCGACCCCAAGGACCTCACCGTCCGCGAGAGCCGGGACTCGGTGGAGCACCCCGCATCGGTCGCCATCTCGGTGCTCTTCGACGTGACCGGCTCGATGCGGTCCGTCCCGCAGACACTGCAGACCAAACTGCCCGAGCTGTTCGGGCTGCTGCTCCGCAAGGGCTACGTCGAGCACCCGCAGATCCTCTTCGGCGCGGTCGGCGACGCCACCTGCGACCGGGTGCCGCTGCAGCTCGGCCAGTTCGAGTCCGACAACCGGATGGACAACGACCTCGGCAACATCCTGCTGGAGGGCGGTGGTGGCGGGCAGATGACCGAATCGTACGAGCTCGCCATGTACGCGATGGCCCGGCACACCTCCATCGACTGCCACGAGAAGCGCGGCCGGCGCGGCTATCTGTTCCTCATCGGCGACGAGATGCCGTACGGCAAGGTCAAGGCCCGCGAGGTCCGTGACGTCATCGGCGACGACCTGCGGGAGGACATCCCGATCACCGTGATCATCGCCGAGCTGCGCCGGAAGTTCGACGTGTACTACATCCTCCCGGCCGGGTCCTCGTACGTCGGCAACACCGAAGTCCTCGGTCTGTGGCGCAAGCTGCTCGGCCAGAACGTCATCGAACTCGACGACCTGGACGCGGTCTGCGAGACGATCGCGCTCACCATCGGTCTCGGCGAGGAGGCCATCGACCTCGCGGAGGGGCTCGCCGACCTCGACGACGTCGGCTCGGACGCGGGCGCCTCGGTCGGTAAGGCCCTCGCCGCGATCGGCCGCGACCGCGCCACCGGCCCGGCCGCAGGCGCCCCCCTGATCGACGGCGCGAACACCACCGGAGTCGCGGGTACGACGCGTCTGTGAGCTGAACAGGGACGCGCCGGCGGGGGCACGGCGGGGTGTCCCCGCAGGGCGGCGGACGAACCCGACCCGCACCTTCGAGCGGACACGCGCGTTCGCCGCCCGAGGAGATACCCCGGCGGGCCCCCGACCTTCGCACCGCACCGCGCGGAGGCGACCGCCTCGCCGAAGCGACCAACGAACCACCCCGGAGGGACCATGCACACCATCGTCGCCGACCTCGGCTACGGGGACGCGGGCAAGGGTGCCGTCGTGGACCGGCTCTGCTCGGCGGAGCCGGTCCGGGCGGTGGTCCGCTTCAACGGCGGCGCCCAGGCCGCGCACAACGTCGTCACACCCGACGGACGCCACCACACCTTCGCCCAGTTCGGCTCCGGCACCCTGCGCGGGACACCCACGTACCTGTCCCGCTTCATGCTCGTCGACCCGCTCGCACTGGCCGCCGAGGCGGACCACCTCACCGCGCTCGGCGTCCGGGACCCGCTGTCGCTGCTCACCGTCGACCGGGACGCCGCGCTCACCACCCCGTACCACGCGGCCGCCAACCGGCTGCGCGAACAGGCCCGCGGCGGGGAGCGGCACGGCTCGTGCGGGATGGGCATCGGCGAGACCGCGGCCTACGCGCTCGCCCACCCCGAGGACGCGCCCCGGGTGGGCGACTGCGTCTCCCGTCCCCGTCTGCTGCGCAAACTCGGGCTGCTGCGCGACCGGTTGTCCGACGAGCTGGGGCGGCTGCCGACGCCGCCCGTCGAGCACTGCGCGGACGCCTTCGCGGCGTTCGCCCGCGCGGTCACCCTGGCCGGCGAGGGGCATCTCACGCGGCTGCTGGCCGAGGGGCCGGTCGTCTTCGAGGGCGCGCAGGGCGTCCTCCTCGACGAGTGGCACGGCTTCCACCCGTACACGACATGGTCGACCACCACCTTCGCCAACGCCGAGACGCTGCTGGCCGAGGCGGGCGGCGCGGGCACGGCGCTGAAGCTCGGTGTCGTGCGCACGTACACCACCCGGCACGGTCCAGGACCGCTCGTCACCGAGGACCCGGAACTCGCCCGGGAGCTGCCGGAACCGCACAACGGTCACGGCCGCTGGCAGGGCGCGTTCCGCACCGGGCACTTCGACGCGGTGGCGCACGCCTACGCCGTCGAGGTCTGCGGGGGAGTGGACGCGCTGGCCGTCACCCATCTCGACGCCCCCGCCCGCTGCCCCGGACTGCGGATCGCCCGCGCCTACGGCATGGACGGCCGGCTGGTCGAACGCCTGCCGGCCGGCGCCCCCGGCGATCTGGGGCGCCAGGCCGGGTTGACGGCCCGTCTGGAGGCGGCCGGACCGGCCGTCTGGGAGACCCCCGGTGCCGACCCGGCCGCCTGGTCGGCCGCCGTCGGCGAGGCGCTGTCCGTACCCGTCGCGCTGGAGTCCTACGGGCCGACGTGCGCGGACGTCAGGGACCGCCGGGAGACCGGGAAGTCGAAGTACGTGTCGGGGAACCGCTCGGGTGTGTACGTGTAGTGCCACCACTCCTCGGCGAGATTGACGAAGCCCAGTCCTTCGAGGGTGCCCTTGAGCAGCAGGCGGTTCTCCCGCTGCACACCCTGGATCCGCGGGTCCAGGGTGTGCGAGAGCGTGTCGAAGTAGTCGAACGGGGTCCCCATGTCGACGCTCCCGCCCGAGAGTCGCACGATGGTCACATCCATGGTGCTGCCCCGGCTGTGCCCGGACCTGGCCGCGATGTAACCGTCCTCGAACAGCCGCGACTTGTCGACATTCGGATAGAACTCGCTCTTCATCCGCTGGTCGTCGAGGTCCTTGGCCCACGCCACGAAGTGGTCGACGGCGCGCTGCGGCCGGTAGCAGTCGTACACCTTGAGCGAGTACCCGCGGCGCAGCAGCTTCAACTGCGCCGCGTGCAGGGCCTCGGCGGCCGGCCGGGTCAGGAGGCAGATCGGCTGCCGGTAGCCGTCGATGGGCACCCCGACGAAGTTGTGCGCGGTGGCGTAGCGCATCTCCTGGAGGATCGTCGGGTCGACGTCCCGCAGCGCCACGAACGCCTTGGGGGCCTTCGGCCCGCCGCCCCCGTGCCCGTCCCCGGACCGTGCCTGCGCCGGTGCGGCGGCGGTGCCCGCAGTGACGGCGATGAGCGTGGCGACGGACACGGCGAGGGTGCGGAGCACGGTCGTGAGTCGTGGCATGGGTCCTCCAGCGGTCGGACGGATGTGTCGGACGGAGTCAGGCGTGATCGTTCGGGCCAGGCGTGATCGTTGACGCGGAACAGTGTCGCGGATCGGTGACGCGGGCGGGTGATCCCGGAGTTGATGCTCCCGGTGCGGGTGATCGGATACAGTCCCGGCGTGCCCGATCGTGAGAAGGACTCCCACTGCTCCTCCTGCGGAACGGCGTTCGGCCCCGCCGCCGGATGGCCGCGGACCTGCGCCGCCTGCGGCGCCACCGCCTACCGCAACCCGCTGCCGGTCGCGATCACGCTGCTCCCGGTCCGCGACGACGCGGGCACCGGGCTCGCCGTCATCCGCCGCACCATCGAGCCCGGCCGCGGACTCCTCGCCCTCCCCGGTGGATTCATCGACCACGGTGAGACCTGGGAGCAGGCCGTGGTGCGGGAGCTCCTCGAGGAGACCGGGATCGTGGCCGCGGCCGACCCCGCGCTCGCCGACACCCTCACCGACGCGGAGGGCGGGTTCCTGCTCGTCTTCGGGCTGCTGCCGCTCCGGGACGCCGCCGACCTGCCGGCGTCGGTCCCCACCGACGAGACCGAGGGCTGGGAAGTGCTGTACGAGCCCGCCGAGTTGGCGTTCCCGCTGCACACCCTGGCGGTCCGCCGCTGGTTCGACGGCGGGTACGGCGAACACGGCGACGGGACGGTCCGGCCCGGAGCCCGCTGAGAGCGTCGTACCGACGGCCGTCCCGTCGGCGGCCGTCACTCCGTCACTCCGTCACTCCGTCACTCCGTCACCCCCGTCACTCCGTCACCCCCGTCACTCCGGCAGGCCGCGCACCCGCACCCGGTGGCCCACCTCGTCCTCCCCGTCGCGCTCCACCACCACCTGCCCGTCGGCCAGCCGGGTCGTGAAGCGCTCCACCAGCGGTGCGGCCCAGCCGTCGCCTTCATCGGTGAAGAGGATCCCGCCGCCGGTGCGCCCCGCCACCGGGGCCCACACCTCCAGTTCCACGGCGCCGTCGTCGCCCGTCACCGGCAGGACCGCTCCGGCCCGCGCCAGCACCGGGATCCGGCCGAGCGGCGCGTCCAGCAGGATCTGTCCCGGCCCCTCGTACGCGGTGCCGGTCGCGGTGTCGTACCAGCGGCCCCGCGGCAGCCGGATCGCGCGGGTGACCGAGCCGCGCTCCAGGACCGGGGCCACCAACAGGGCGTCGCCCAGCAGGAAGGCGTCCCCGCAGCCGCGCAGCCTGCGGTCCTCCGGGTCGTTCCACCACAGCGGCCGGACGTACGGTGCGCCGGTACGCCGTGCCACGTGGGCGAGGGTGTCGAAGTACGGCAGCAGCCGCTTCCGTTCCCGCAGCGCGGCCGCCGCGTGCTCCTCGACCTGCGGCCCGAACTCCCACGGTTCCCGCCGCCCCGCCGTGATCGCCGAATGGGTGCGGAAGAACGGCAGGAAGGCACCGAGCTGGAACCAGCGCAGATAGAGCTCGGGGGACGGTGTTCCGGTGAAACCGCCGACGTCGGGCCCGGAGTACGGCACCCCGCACAGCCCCAGCCCGATCACCAGCGACAGCGAGGCCCGCAGCCCGGACCAGCCGGTGGTCACATCGCCCGACCACGTCCCGCCGTACCGCTGCATGCCCGCCCAACCGGAGCGGGAGAACAGGAACGGCCGGGTGTCGGGCTCCAGTTCCCGCAGCGCCTCGTAGCCGGCGCGGGTCATCGCCAGCCCGTAGACGTTGTGGGCCTCGCGGTGGTCGCCACCGCGCCCCTCCAGGGCGTGCCGGGCCGACCGTGGCAGGGTCGGCTCGCCGAACGCGGCGAACGACACCGGCTCGTTCATGTCGTGCCACACCCCGGCGAAGCCCTGCGCCAGCCGCTCCGCGTACAGCGCTCCCCACCACTTGCGGACCCGCGCGTCGGTGAAGTCCGGGAAGACCGCCTCGCCCGGCCACACCACGCCGCGCACCTCCTGGCCCCGGGCGTCCCGTACGAACGCCCCGGCGGCCGTCCCGCTGTCGTACACCGGGTTGCCCGGCTCCGCCTTCACCGCCGGATCGACGATCGACACCAGCCGCACCCCGTCGCGCCGCAGCTCCGCGGCGAGCCCGGGGAGATCGGGGAACCGCTCCCGGTCCACGGTGAAGACCCGGTGCCCGTCGTAGTGGTCGATGTCCAGGTGCAGCGCCGACAGCGGCAGCCCGCGCTCGCGGAAGCCCGCCGCGACCCTGCGGACCTCCTGCTCGCTGCCGAAGCCCCAGCGCGAGTGCTGGTAGCCCAGCGCCCAGCGCGGCGGCAGCGCGGGCCGGCCGGTCAGCGCCGTCCAGCCCGCCAGGATCCGGGCCGGCGAGCCGGTCAGCACCCAGTAGCGCAGCGGCCCGCCGTCGACCCGCAGCTCGCAGCCGCCCGGCCGGTCGTGCCCGGAGCCGGCGCCCTCCTCCCCGTCGCGCAGCGTCACATGGCCGTCCCACGTGTTGTCGTGGAAGACCAGATGACAGCTGGCGTCCGCGACCACCATCTGCACCGGCATGGTGATGTACAGCGGGTCGTCGCCGGGGCCGAAGGAACCGCCCGGGTCGGTGTTCCACAGCCGGTACGAGCCCTCCCGCAGCCGCGGTCCCGACGCCCGGCCGCCCAGGCCGAACACACACGCGTCCGCGGCGGTCTCCGAACGCTGCACCCAGCGGGTGCGGTCACCCGGCTCCCGGCCCGCCGGATCCCACCAGCGGGGCGGCAGATCGCGCCGCAGCAGTACGCCGCCCGGGGTACGGAACTCCACCGCACCGTGGCGCGAGACCAGCACCGTCACCCGCTCCGACACGACCCGCCAGCCGTCCCCGTTGCGGTCGCTCTCCAGCTCCACGCGGGTGTCCACCGGCGGGCACTCTCCCCCGAAATCCGTCCGGGGCGACCCCCACAGCGCGTACGACGGCTCCGGCTCGGCCCCGTCCCAGCCGCAGAACACCGCGCCGCCCACCGCGACCCGCACCCGCAGCGACGAGCGGGTGAACCGCACCACCCCGCCGCCCGGCAGCGGCTCCACCCCCTGCGCGGGGCCGGGCACCCGGGCCCGTTCCGCTCCCCGCCGCGGCAGGTCCCGCCCGTCGGTGCGCTGTCTGCGCCACGCGGACCGCAGTGTCCGCAGGCCGTTCGCGGACCCGACCATCCGTACCGACCGCACCAGGTCCCGAGAATCCATGGCGCCCACCCTTCCACTGCTCCCGGCCGCCGTACCGCGCGTTCAGCCAGCGTTCACCTGTAGGTGAACCACATCGCGGCATTCCCCGTTGTGGGGGTCCCGCCCTGGCGCCGAAGACGATCACATGGCATCGTCCTGCCCAGCCCTGCCGTAGGACATTCCGCCCGCGCAGGGTCCAGCCGCACACAGAGCGACGTGTCGCCGTACCCGTCTCGTCGTACCGTCCGGGAGCCGCCCCATGAGCACCACGACCGAGCCCGCCCACGCCCCGGAGCCCTTGTGGACCCCCGGCCCCGAGCGGGTCGCCGGCGCGCGGATCACCCACTTCCAGGCCTGGGCCGCGCAGCACCACGGCGCCCCGGCCGGCGATCCCGCGGACCCGCTCGCGAGCTACCGGGCGCTGCACGCCTGGTCGGTACGGGAGCCGGCGGTCTTCTGGGGGGCCGTCGCGGAGTGGTTCCAGGTGCGGTTCTCCACCCCCTACGAGGCCGTGCTCGGCGACGCGTCCATGCCGGGCGCCCAGTGGTTCACCGGCTCGGCCCTCAACTACGCCGAGCACGCGCTGCGTCCGGCCCTGGACCCGGAGCGCGCCGACACGCCCGCCCTGGTCCATCTGGACGAACGGCCGGAAATCGCCGAGACCAGCTGGGCCGAGCTGAGCCGGCAGGTCGCCTCCGTCGCCGGCCGGCTGCGCGACCTCGGCGTCGCTCCCGGCGACCGCGTCAGCGGCTATCTGCCCAACATCCCGCAGGCCGTCGTCGCCCTGCTCGCCACCGCCGCCGTGGGCGGCGTGTGGACCTCCTGCGCCCCGGACTTCGGCGCCCGCAGCGTCCTGGACCGCTTCCAGCAGGTCGAGCCCGTGGTCCTGTTCGCCGTCGACGGCTACCGCTACGGCGGCAAGGAGCACGACCGGACGGACAGCGTCGCCGAGCTGCGGGCCGAGCTGCCGTCGCTGCGCGCCGTCATCCACATCCCGGTGCTCGGCACACCGGCGCCGGACGGCGCGCTGGAGTGGGACAGCGTCGTCTCGGACGACACCGTTCCCGCGTACGAGCAGGTGCCCTTCGACCATCCGCTGTGGGTGCTGTACTCCTCGGGCACCACCGGCCTGCCCAAGGCCATCGTCCAGTCCCAGGGCGGCATCCTGCTGGAGCACCTCAAGCAGACCGGCCTGCACATGGACCTCGGTCCCGGCGACCGCTTCTTCTGGTACACCTCCACCGGCTGGATGATGTGGAACTTCCTGGTGTCGGGCCTGCTGGCCGGCGCCACCGTCGTGCTCTACGACGGCAGCCCCGGCTACCCCGACACCGGCGCGCAGTGGCGGATCGCCGAGCGGACCGGTGCCACCGTCTTCGGTACCTCCGCCGCCTACGTCATGGCCTGCCGCAAGGCCGGGGTCCGGCCAGGGCACGACTTCGACCTCTCGGCGGTCAAGTGCGTCGCCTCGACCGGCTCACCGCTGCCGCCCGACGGGTTCCGCTGGATCCACGAGGAGGTCAAGGAGGACGTCTGGATCGCGTCCGTCAGCGGCGGCACCGATGTGTGCAGCTGCTTCGCGGGCGGCGTTCCCACCCTTCCCGTCCACATCGGGGAACTGCAGGCCGCGGGGCTGGGCACCGACCTGCAGGCGTGGGACGTGTCCGGCCGGCCGGTCATCGACGAGGTCGGTGAGCTGGTCGTCACCAACCCCATGCCGTCGATGCCGGTGCGGTTCTGGAACGACCCCGGGGACGCCCGCTACCGCGAGAGCTACTTCGAGATGTTCCCCGGCGTGTGGCGGCACGGCGACTGGATCACCATCACCTCGCGCGGCACCGTGATCATCCACGGCCGCTCCGACTCCACCCTCAACCGGCAGGGCGTCCGGATGGGCTCCGCCGACATCTACGAGGCCGTCGAACGCCTCCCGGAGATCCGCGAGTCGCTCGTCATCGGCGTCGAGCTGCCGGACGGCGGCTACTGGATGCCGCTCTTCGTCCACCTCGCGCAGGGCGCCGCGCTCGACGACGGGCTGCGCGGCCGCATCAAGGACGCGATCCGCGCCGAGCTCTCCCCGCGCCATGTCCCGGACGAGGTCATCGCCGTTCCCGCGGTGCCCCACACCCTCACCGGCAAGCGCCTGGAGGTCCCCGTCAAACGCCTGATGCAGGGCGCGGCGCTGGACAGGACGGTCAACCCCGGCTCCGTCGACGACATCGAGGTGCTGCGCTTCTACGAGCGGCTGGCACAGGACCGCCGGGCCTAGATTCCTGACGGCGTGTGCCGTGCTGACGCGGCCGACCGCGTCAGCACGGCGCCGCCCTCACCCGGTGTACTGGGCGAAGATCTTCGAGAACTCGTAGGGCGACTGCGGGACGTTGGTGCACATGTACAACGCCCCGTTGCAGGCGTTGCGGTCGCGGGTCTCCTCCCAGAAGCCGAGCATGCCCAGGTGCTTGCCCTGGGCGAACGACACGAGCTGCCGGGAGTCGGCCTGGTCGAAGATGTGCCCGTCGTCGTTCTGGCCGAGCATCGGGGTGACGCCGGTCATCGCCCACAACTGGGCGTCGGTCTTGGCGGGGTACAGGGTCTTGAGCTGCGCCTGGGTGCTCTGCGCCGCCTGGACGGCCGCATCACCGTAGTCCGTGGCGCGGTAGTAGTCCATGGCCATGACGTTGACGGCGTCGAGGGTGACGCCCGCGTCGCGCGCGGACTTCACGATGGTGAGCCCGTCCGCCGTCAGACCCTCGGGCAGCACCGGCAGGGTGAGCGAGATCCGCAGTCCGGGGTGCGCCTGCTGGAGCCGGGCCAGCGCCTGCGAGCGGCGGTTGATGGAGGCGGGGTCGGCGGTGGCCGCCCCTTCGATGTCGAAGTCGGCGTAGGTCAGGCCGTACGCGGTGACGACGGCGTCGTACTCCGCGTACAGCGAGTCGACGGTGGAGCAGGCCTGGGCGAGTTCCGATCCGGAGGCGCCGCCGAAGGAGATCTTCACGTCGCCGCCGCCCGCCCGGATGGCGTCGACCTGGTCCTTGGCCCAACCGGCCCGCGGGTCATAGGCGTTGAACCACATGGCCTTGCAGCTGGAGGCGGTGATGAAGGCCATGGTGAAGCTCTTCAGCCCGCTCGCGGAGGCCATGGCGGGCATGCTCGGCGTCGGCCAGGCACCCATGTCGACATACGGGGCGGTGTGCACGGTGCCGGGGCCCGGGCCGCCGCCCGTGGTCGTGGTGCCGCCGGCAACCGCGCTGTAGGCGGAGGTGTTGCCCGCCGCGTCCTTGGCCCGGACCCGGAAGCTGTAGCTGGTGGTGGCCTGCAGTCCGGTGGCGGTGTACGAGGTGCCGGTCACGGCCACGGGTGCGGCGCCGTCCCGGGAGACCTCGTAGCCGGCGACCGAACCGGAGTTGTCGGTGGAGGCCGTCCACCGCACGGTGAGCGAGGAGCCGGTGGCCGAGCCGACGGTGACGCCGCCGGGCACCGAGGGGGCGGTGGTGTCGGGCGGCCCCGCCTCGCAGGAGCCGCCGTTCAGCAGGCAGTTGGCCGGGGTGCCGGTTCCGGCGGCGACCCAGCCGAAGACCGCTGACGCGCCGGGTGCCAGGGTGCCGTTGTAGTCCCGGTTGGTGAACGTGTAGTGCGAGGCGTTCTTGGTGAGCAGCGCGTCCCAGTAGCTGCCGACACTGCTTCCCGACGGCAGGTCGAACTCGACCTTCCAGCTGGTCAGGGTGGAGGTGCCGCCGTTGGTGATCCGGTACTGGGCCTGGTAGCCCGAGCCCCAGTCGGAGGTCTTGCTGAACGCCGCCGAGGCACCGCCCGCCGCGGCGGCGGGCGGCGTGAGGAACAGGACGAGCGTCCCGAACAGTGCCAGGACGAGCGTGAGGGATCTTCGCATACTGGACTCCCATAGGTCTGTACCAATGCCGCCCAGTACGTGAATACTTGACCACCAGGTGCACGTCAAGGTTCACGACAGGAGTCACTGATGACCCGTCAACCTCCGTAGGTGCTTTCCGACTCACCCAGCACTGCCGCGAAGTCGCCCGCCAGCCGGGCCGCCTCCTCCACCGGCAGGGCCGCCGTGGTGATCCGCACCCCGGGCGCCGACACGGTACGGAACCGGGCGCCGCCCGCGACCCACCACCCGTGCGACCGCAGTCCGTTGACCACCGCCGACTCGTCCCTGACCGGCACCCAGACGTTCAGCCCGCTCCGGCCGTGCGCGGTGATCCCGCGGTGCGCCAGTTCACCGATCAGCGACTCCCGGCGGGCGGTGTACGCGGCCTCGGCCCGCGCCACCAGCGCTGCCGTCGCCGGATCCGTGAGCAGCCGCAGCACCGTCTCCTGCAGCACATGGCTCACCCAGCCCGAGGTGAGCAGCAGCAGCCCGTCGTGCCGGGCCAGCGACGTCTCGTCGCAGGCGAGCGCGGCCCACCGCAGGTCGCTGCCCAGATGCTTGGACACGGTACGGACCTGCGCCCAGCGGGGGAGGCCCCCGGTGGTGAGGGAGTGCAGCGGGACCCCGGAGGTGTCCGCCGTGTAGTCGTCCTCGATGACCAGCACCTCGGGGGCCGCGGTCAGTACCGCCAGCAGGTCCGCCCGGCGCCGCTCGGAGAAGCACGCGCCCAGCGGGCTCTGCGAGCGCGGCATGCAGACCACCGCCCTGGCCCCCGCGCGCAGCGCGGCCCGCAGCGCCTCCGGCCGCATCCCCTCCTCGTCCACCGCCACCGGAACGATGCGCAGCCCCAGCGCCGGAGCGAGGTCCAGCAGCCGGTGGAAGCCCGGGTCCTCCATCGCCACGGCGTCGCCCGGCCGCAGTTCGGCCGAGAGCAGCCGGCCGATGCAGTCCAGCGCGCCATGGGCGAACGTCACGTGTGCTGCCGGTACGCCGTCGCGCCCGAACCAGCGGCGGGCCACCGCCTCCAGCTCCGGCAGCCGCGGCGAGGTCCGGTGCGAACCGGGCCCCGGGGTCACCCGGGACGGCGGCACCAGATCGGGCAGGAACGCCGGATCGGGGTGGCCGCCGGCCAGACTCCGTACGCCCTCCGGGGTCTTGGGCGGGCGGCGCGAGCCACTCGTCCCGACGGAGGGGGCCTCGGCGACCACCGTTCCGCCGCGCCCGCGGGTCAGCACGATGCCGCGCTGGCGCAACTCCTTGTAGGCCGTGGCCACGGTGCCCGGACTCACCCCGAGATCCTCGGCGAGCCTGCGCACCGGTGGCATGGCGCTGCCGGGCGGCAGCGAGCCGTCCGCCACCGCCCGTTCGACGGACGCGGCAATGCCCTTGGCGGTCGTACCACTGATCGCATATTGTGTTGCCACATTCGCAAGTATGTATTGATACAAAGACGGAGTCAAGGGGGAACGGATGCGGAAGCGACCGGGGACGGGGACAGGGATGGCGGCGCGGATTCCGGGAGGGCCCGACGGCCGCCGGATGCTCTGGATCAACTTCGTGGACAAGACCGGGTCCGGTCTCTGGCTGAGTGTCACGGCCCTGTACTTCCTGGTCGTCGCGGACCTCAGCGCGAGCCGGATCGGTCTGCTGATGGGACTGGCCGGCGCCGTCGGCATCGCCGGCTCACCCGTCGCCGGCCGGCTCGCCGACCGCTTCCCCCTCACCCGGCTGCTGCTCGCCGTCCAACTGCTGCGCGCCGCCTCCGGCCTGCTGATGCTCGCCGCCCACGGCTTCTGGCAACTGCTGCCCCTGGTGGCACTCGGCAGCTTCGGCGAACGCTCCGCCTCCGTGCTCACCAAGCTCTACGCCGCCCGCGTCGCCGGCCCCGACCGGTCCCGCTACCAGGCGGTCCAGCGCACCGTCGTCAACGTCGGCTACACCCTCGGCGGCCTCGGCGCCTCGGTCGGCCTCGCCTTCGGCAGCGCCACCGTCTACCGCGGCCTCCTGCTCGCCGACGGCCTGTCCTTCTGCGTCGTCGCCGTACTCGTCGCCCGCTGCGCCGAACCCCCGTCCGCCACCCGGACGGTGGCCTCGTCCGCCACGAAGTGCCCGCCCGCAGCCGCCCGCCCCGCGGCAGCGCCCGCCAGCCCCTGGCGCGACCGCGGATACCTCGGTTACGCCGCCACCGACGCCCTGCTCTTCCTCGACGGCTCCGTACTGCGCGTCGGCATGCCGCTGTGGATCATCAGCGCCACCAGCGCGCCGCACGGGCTCGCCGCCCTGCTCTTCGTCATCAACACCGTCGTCGTGGTGCTCTTCCAGGTCCGGCTCTCCCGCCACGGCCGCACCCCGCACCTCGCCGCCAGGACCCTGCGCCACGTCGCCGCCTGCTACTTCCTCGGCGGAGCCGCCGTGGCCGCCTCCGTCGTCGACGACCGCTGGGCGGCCACCGCCGCGATGCTCGTCGCCGCGGTCGCCTTCACCTTCGTGGAGATGTACCAGGCCACGGTCTCGTGGGAACTGTCCGTGGCCCTCGCCCCGGACGACGCGCAGGGCGCGTACGTCGGGGTGCACGGACTGGCCCAGTCCGCCGAACGCGCCGCGGGACCGCTGATCATGACGACGGCGGTCATCGCGGCGGGGCCGCTCGGCTGGCTCGGCCTCGGCACGGCCCTCGCCGGCACCGCGTTCCTGCAGAAGCGCATGGTGCTGCGGCGCCTCGACTCCACACGGCCGGTGACGAACCCGTCCGGATTGTCAGTGTCTCCGATTACGGTGAGTGACAACTGATCGTCACGCCGAGGGGGAGCCATGGCACACACCAGGAACGGGAAGCGGAACAGGAACAGCGGCCGGACGAGCGGCCGTTCACGGGACAGTGCGGGCGGTCGCCGGCCGGAGCGCTCAAGGGACCGCGCACAGGACCGCTCACGGGGTGTTGTTCCGCGCCGGGTGAGCCAGCGGCGCGCCCTGCGCCGTGAAGCTCCCGTCATCGTCGCGCTGCTCGCAGGTGAACGGGATTTCGCCGTGATGCGCCGCTACCGCGGCTTCCCCTGCGAGGACCACCCCGAGTACCTGCGGCAGATGGACGGCCTGCTGCGCTCGCTGCTCTCCCAGGGGCTGTTCGTCACCGTCACCCTCTTCGATCCCGGGGAGTACGCGGAGTACTGCGCCGACACCGGCCAGGACCCGGACACCCCCGCCACCCGCGCCCGCTACACCGCCGACATCACCGCGGGCGGCCCCGGCGTCCCGTACAGCGGGCAGCCGGTGCGTCAACTCCTCGCACAGCTGGGCCACGAGGCCGACCGGCAGATGGCCTGGGACCGCGCCACCGAGGTCCTCACCGCGGCGGAAAGCCGCACCGACGGCGGCCGCGAACGCGCGAGCATCGCCTTCGAACGAGCCTCCCGGGCGCTGACAGGGCTCATCGAAACCGCCGGCACCGGCATCCACCACGTCGTCTGCAGCGTTCCGCTGGACGGCACCCCACTGCTCGCCGTCCTCACCGCGGAGCGCGCCGAATCGGGCCGGATCCACTTCGCGGAGGCCGACGCCCTGGTGTTCTGCACGGTCCTTGCCGCGGCCGCCGTTAGCGACAGCCCCGGCGGCATCGTCGTCCGGTCCACCGGCGCCGACGGACGGGACGAGGTACGCGGCTGGTCCCTGCGCGACGGCTGGCCGCAACCGCTCACCGAGGCGGAGGTCTTCAACGCCTACTGCACCGACGCCGAAACCGGCGAACCGGTACCGCCGGAACCGGGCGTCACGTACCGGCCCGGCCTGCCGCTGCGGCAGGCGCCGCGCGACTGACGCGCGCCCCGACGAGCGAGGGGCGTTCCACCGGAAACCGGTGGAACGCCCCTCGGACCTACCTCAACCACACGCGCCGGCGATCACTCGCCGGACAGCACCGCCTGCGCCGCGCGGCGCGCCTCGTCAGCGGTGTCGGTCGCCCGGGCGGCAGCCGCCGCCCGCTCGCACTGCGCCAGCGTGTACTTCGCGAGCGTGGCGCGTACATAAGGAATGGACGCCGCACCCATGGACAGGCTCGTCACACCCAGACCCGTGAGCACACAGGCCAGCAGCGGGTCGGCCGCCGCCTCGCCGCAGACACCACAGCTCTTGCCCTCGGCCTTGGCCGCGTCGGCCGACGCCGCCACCAGGTCGAGCAGCGCGGGCTGCCAGGGGTCCTGCAGCCGGGAGACCGCGCCGACCTGCCGGTCGGCGGCGAAGGTGTACTGCGCCAGGTCGTTGGTGCCCAGCGACAGGAACTCGACCTCCTGGAGGATGGACCGGGCCCGCAGCGCCGCCGAGGGAATCTCGACCATCGCGCCGAACTTCGCCCGCAGACCGGCCTCGCGGCACGCGTCGGCGAACGCCTTGGCGTCGATACGGTCGGCCACCATCGGGGCCATGACCTCGAGATACACCGGCAGGCCCTCAACAGCCTTGGCCAGCGCCCGCAGCTGTGTCTGCAGCACGTCGGGGTGCTCCAGCAGCGACCGCAGACCCCGCACGCCCAGCGCCGGGTTCGGCTCGTCCGCGGGGGTGAGGAAGTCCAACGGCTTGTCGGCGCCCGCGTCGAGGACGCGCACGACCACCCGGCCCTCGGGGAACGCTTCGAGGACCTTGCGGTACGCCTCGATCTGCTTCTCCTCCGACGGCGCCTTCGCGGAGTCGTCGAGGAAGAGGAACTCGGTGCGGAACAGGCCCACACCCTCGGCGCCCGCCTCCAGCGCCGCGGGAACATCGCCGGGACCGCCCACGTTGGCGAGCAGCGGAACCTTGTGACCGTCGGAGGTGGCGCCGGGACCAGAGGTCGCCGACAGCGAGGCCTTGCGTGCGGCGGCGGCCTCTTCCAGCTCCGCGCGCTTCTCGGCGCTCGGGTTGACGAAGAGCTCACCGGTGCTGCCGTCCACCGCGATGACGGTGCCTTCGGCGATCTCACCCGCGCCGGGCATGGCCACCACGGCCGGCACTCCCAGGGCACGCGCCAGGATCGCGCTGTGGCTGGTCGGGCCGCCCTCTTCGGTGACGAAGCCGAGGACCAGCGTCGGGTCGAGCAGCGCGGTGTCCGCGGGTGCCAGGTCCCGGGCGATCAGTACATACGGCTCGTCGCTGTCCGGCACACCCGGCATCGGGACGCCGAGCAGCCGGGCCACGATGCGGTTGCGGACGTCGTCCAGGTCGGCCACCCGGCCGGCCAGGTACTCACCCGCGTTGGCCAGCAGCGCACGGTAGGAGGCGAAAGCGTCGTAGACGGCGCGCTCGGCGGAACTGCCCACCGCGATCCGGCGCTCGACGTCGGCCATCAGCTCGGGGTCCTGGGCCATCATGGCCTGGGCCTCCAGTACGTGCTGGGCCTCACCGCCGGCCAGGTTCCCACGCGCGATCAGGTCGGCTGCCACGGCCTCGACGGCCTGCCGGGCACGGCCCTGCTCACGCGGAGCCTCCTCCGCCGGGATCTGCTTGGCCGGGGGCTCCAGAACAGCGGTACCCATGTGCCGTACCTCGCCGATCGCCACACCGTGGCTGACACCGACGCCTCGCAGCGTTGTCTCCATCTCACCTGTCTCCGGTCACTGCGACGATCGATGCCGTCGCTCAGATTCTTCCGACGTCCTCGTTGACGCCCCCTGGGGTACAGCGGTAACGCGGGGGAACTACTGCCAGACGAAGAGCGGGGCACCGGCCTTGACGTCGCCCTCGACGGCCACATCGCTGAGCGCCTCGGCGGTCGCCTCGAGTGCCACGACGGGGCACACCGGCGACTTGCCCGCGGCCTCGACCGCGGCCGGGTTCCAGCGGATGACCTCTTGTCCACGCTGCACGGTGTCGCCCTTCGCGACGAGCAGCTCGAATCCGTCCCCATTGAGCTGAACGGTGTCGATGCCCAGGTGCGTCAGTACGCCGTGTCCCTCGTCGTCCACGACGACGAACGCGTGCGGGTGCAGGGAGACGATGATGCCGTCGACGGGGGAGACCGCGGCCGAAGGCTCGCGCACGGGGTCAATGGCGGTGCCGGGGCCCACCATCGCGCCGGAGAACACCGGGTCGGGCACAGCCGCGAGCCCGATGGCACGTCCGGCCAGGGGGGACGAAACGATCGTCATGGGGAAGCCTCCTAGATGCGGAGCTCAAAGATGCCGTCACTACCTGTCACCGGACGGCGATGCCGCTTGAGCAGCCTAAGTCATGTGAAGTAAGGATTCCGCCCGAGCGGATCCGACCATCGGGTGATCGATCCCGACCACTCAGTGTGGCATCTGCACCGGACCCGATCCGAGGGCCGAAGGACCCTCGTAGCCGATTTGCACGGGGCGAGGGCGTCCAGTACCTTGGCACAACCGCCTCGACGAGTGCCGCGGAAACGTGTGTTTCCAGGGCAGACTCGAATTGGCCGGGAAATCCGACAGAAAGCTTCTGCTAAAGTCGGGTGCAGCGGGAAAGCCGAAAGGCAGAAACGCTAAAGCAACACAATGCAGGATCTGCAGTACTCCCGCTGACCGGGAATCGGGCGTGAAAGCGTCTGATAGAGTCGGAAACACGAAGGGAAGCCCGGAGGGCGCCGGTGACGGCACCAAAGGAAGCGTCCGTTCCTTGAGAACTCAACAGCGTGCCAAAAGTCAACGCCA
>NZ_JAAGLX010000072.1:0-29927 GCF_010548325.1 Streptomyces sp. SID13666
GCCCCGGCGGACCTGCCAGGCCGGGTCGTCGAGGGCGGCCGCCGCCGAGTCCAGCGGCGGCGGGCAGCCCGCCCCCGCCAGCGCCTCCAGGGCGGCGGCCCGTACCAGCGGATCCCCGTCCTGGATCAGCCCCTTCAGCGTGGGCAGCGCGCCGTCGGCCGTCCCCAGGCCCTTGGCCACCGCGACCCGCACCTCGCGGGAGGGATCGGCGGCGGCGCGCGCCAGGACGTCGACGGCGTCGACCGACAGCAGGGCGCGGACGGTCTTGATCCGCACCTCGATCCCCGGGCGTCCAGCGTGCCGCCGAACAGCGCAACGTTGGTCCGCCCGTAACCGGCGGCGGCGCGCGGCGGCCACCGGTGCGGTGTGCTCACGGGTGCGCTCGGCGGGCATCGGGCTCTCCGGTCTGAGGTTTGCGGGCTGGGGTCTGCGGTTCGGTGGCCGTGGCGTCGGTGCGCCGCGTTCCCAGGGACCATACCGAGGGTCGGGTCGAAGTGGTGCTGCCGTTGTGTTGCGCCACCAATCGGCCGGTGTGAACGCCCTTGACCTGCACGTTTGATAGTCGTGGCGGAAGATCTGCCACCGCGCGGCGCCATGAAAACGGGGTGCGGGGGAGGTGGCACGCGGGGCAGGATGCGGCATGAGCTGGCACACGACACACGATCTCGACGCGTTCCTGACGGCCGCGAGCGGCTTCCTGCGGGCACGCGCGGTCGAGAACACCGTACTGATCACCGTCGCCGAAGGGCTGCGGCACCGCGGCCTCGACGCGTACGGGGAGACCCCGCCGCTGTTCGGCTGGTGGCAGGACGCCGGCGGGACCGTCGCCGCCGCCTTCCTGCAGACCTCGCCGATGCCGCCGCTCCTGACCGAGGCGCCGCCGCAGGCCCTCGCGGAGCTGGCGGGCGTGTGGGACGGGATGGGGCGCGCGCTGACCGGCATCCGGGGGGAACGGGACACGGCCGTGGCCTTCGCCGATGCCTGGCGGTCCCGTACCGGAGTTGCGGCCGAACTCGACAAGAACCTGCGGCTGTTCCGGCTCGGAGAGCTGGCACCGCCGGAACCCGCCCCGGCCGGCCGCGCCAGAACCGCGGGTACGGGCGACCGGGAGCTGTTGGTGGAGTGGTACGAGGCCTTCGCCGCCGAGATCGAGGAGCAGGGCCTGAACGCCGACACGTTCGTCGACGACCGCCTCAGCCATGGCGGCGTCACGGTGTGGGAGGTCGACGGCGCTCCCGTGGCGATGGCCGGAATCACCCGTCCGCTCGCGGGGATGGTCCGCGTCGTCGCCGTCTACACCCCGCCGGGGCACCGGGGCCGCGGCTACGCGGCCGGGGTGACCGCCGCGGTCAGCGGGGCAGCTCGCGACGCGGGAGTGGACGAGGTGCTGCTCTTCACCGACCTCGCCAACCCCACCAGCAACGCGCTCTACCGGCGGCTTGGCTACCTGCCGGTGCAGGACCATGTCGCGCTGACCTACGGTCCGGTGGTGGAATGACACCTCCGAGCCGAGGCGGCACGCTGTGAACCGGACCGACCGGCTGTACGCCCTGGTCGAGGAGTTGCGCGCGGTCGCACCCCGCCCGCGCAGCGCCCGGTGGCTCGCGGAGCGCTTCGAGGTGAGCAGCCGCACCATCGAACGCGACCTGAGCGCGCTGCAGCAGTCCGGCGTGCCGATCTACGCGGAACTGGGCCGCACCGGCGGATACGTCCTGGACAAGGAGCAGACGCTCCCGCCGCTGACCATCACCCCCGCGGAGGCGACCGCCCTCGCGGTGGGTCTGCACGCGCTGGACGGCACGCCCTTCGCCGGAGCCGCGCGCAGCGCGCTGCAGAAGGTGCTGGCCGTCATGCCCGCCCGGGAGCGCGCCGCGACCGGCGAGTTCGCCGACCGCGTGCACGTACTGGCCCGGGACGAACGGCGCGTCACCGTTCCACGCGTCCTGCAGGACGCGCTCGCCAGCCGCCGCGTGCTGCGGCTCGCGTACGAGGACCGGGAGGGCGTGGCCAGCGAGCGGCTGGTGGAGCCGCTCGGGTTCCTCGGCGGCGAGCAGTGGTACCTCATCGCCTGGTGCCGGCTGCGTGGGGCGGTGCGCGGGTTCCGGATGGACCGGATCCAGGCGGTGCGGGCGCTGGACGAGACGGCGCCGCCGCGCCGGATCGACCGCACGGAGCTGGATGCGCTGGGCTGGGAGCTGATCGGTCTCGAGGGCTTCGCGGACCTGGTCGACGCTCTTCCCGGAAAGTCCGGCGGCACTTCGTCAGCGCAACCTCGTCAACGCACGTCGTAGACGCACGTCGTAAACACCGACAGGACGGTGTCGCCGGCCCCTTCGAAGATGGTGATCACACCGAGAAGGAAGGCACGGACATGACCGTCGACCTGCACACCAGCACCACTGAGACCGCCGGCACCAATGGAACCATCGACACCACCGGCACCGATTTCCGTCAGCTCGGCACCGGACTCTTCGAGGACTGGACGGACGTGTGGAACGGCGACCTCGCCATCGCCGACCGCATCCTCACCCCCGGTTTCCGTATCCACTTCGGCAACGCCATTCCGCAGGCGGACACCGACGCCCTGCGCGGCCCCGGAGGACTCGTCCCGTTCGTCGTCGCCCACCGTGAAGCCAAGCCAGGCTTGGTCTACCGCATGCACGGCGTTCCGCTCGTGGACCTCACCGCCACGGCCGGCGGCGGCCCGGCCGGCCAGGTCTGCTGCCGCTGGAGCGCCACCCGTCCCGATCCGGACGGCGCGGGTGAGATCACGGTGAGCGGCATCGACACTCTGGCCGTTTCCGGCGGCCTGATCACCGATGTGTGGTCGGTGAGCGGGAGCCGCCGCTTCGGGACGGACGCCTGACAAGGCAGAATTGGCAGGGTGACATCGACTGACCGCCCACCTGCTGGAGGTGCCGTGACCGGTTCCCGCCTCACCGCACTGCGACCTGCTGCTTTCGGCGCCGATCCGGTCGGCGCGCGACTGGAGCGGATCCTCGCGTCACCCAACTACGCCGACGGCGTCTTCCAGAACCCGGTGGGTGCCCGCTCCACGCCCAGCGGGGGTCTGCTCAAGGCGCTGCCCGGCAACATGCGCAAGGAGGCGCGGGCGCTGCGCAGGCCCGCCGCCCCCGTGCCGGTCCATCCGACGACGCTCGCCGACCTGGCGGCGCCGCCGGCGTCGGGGCTGCGGCTGACCTGGATGGGCCACTCGACGGTGCTGGCCGAGATCGAGGGCCGCCGGGTGCTCTTCGACCCGGTGTGGGGTGACCGCTGCTCGCCGTTCGCCTTCGCCGGGCCCAAGCGGGTGCACCCGGTGCCGGTCCCGTTGAAGTCGCTCGGCACGGTGGACGTGGTGGTCATCTCGCACGACCACTACGACCACCTCGACATGCCCACCATCCAGGCGCTGGTCGGCACGGACACCGTCTTCGCCGTTCCGCTCGGCGTCGGCGCCCACCTGGAGCACTGGGGCATCGACCCCAAGCGGCTGCACGAACTGGACTGGAACGAGTCGACCGAGGTGGACGGTCTGACCCTGACCGCGACCCCGGCCCGGCACTTCTGCGGCCGCGGCCTGCGCGGCCGCCAGCAGACCCTGTGGGCGTCCTGGGTGGTGGCGAGCGGTGACCACCGGATCTATCACAGCGGCGACACGGGGTACTTCCCCGGCTTCGCCGAGATCGGCGCGCAGCACGGCCCGTTCGACGCGACGATGATCCAGATCGGCGCCTACAGCGAGTTCTGGCCCGACATCCACATGACGCCCGCAGAAGGCATGCAGGCGCACGTGGACCTGTCCGGCGGCACGCCCCACGGAGCGATGCTGCCGATCCACTGGGGCACGTTCAACCTCGCCCCGCACCCGTGGGCCGACCCCGCCGAGGGCACGCTCGCGGCGGCCAGGGAGCTGGGTGCGAAGATCGCCACCCCGCGTCCCGGCGCGCCGTTCGAGCCCTCGGCCGACCTCCCGGACGACTGGTGGTGGCGCTCGGTCGCCGTACCGCCGGCGGGCGGCTGGCCGCAGTACGCGACTCCGGCCGCCGACGCGGCACCGGACGCCTCGAATGCCGTATCCGAGGCCTCGGACACCGCGACCAATGGTGCTGACGACACGGGCGGTGCCGACGGTGCCGAGGACTACGAGGTGGCGCGTCCCAGGTAGGTGAGCGGCCCCGGGTCCGGTACCGCGATCTCATGGAAGCCCATGCGGTCGTAGAAGTACCGGGCCCGGACGTTCGCCGTGGCCATCCCCAGATGGACCGACCCGACGCCCGCCGCGGCCAGCGCTCCGAGGAACGTCTCCATCAGCGCCCGCCCGTGGCCCGCCCCCTGGTGGCCGGGGAGCAGATCGATGTGCAGATGTGCCGGATACGGCGCCAGCTCCGGCACGAGCATCCGCTCCGGGCGGTGCAGCAGGTCGACCATCGTTCCGTGCGGGGTGGCCGGCACCGGACCGGTGAGCTCCGGGTAGCGGTCCGCCACCTCCGGCAGCCATTCGCTGCGGAACCGTTTCACGAAGGCGGCGGTGTCGGCCGTCCCCAGGATGTAGCCGACCGCGCTGCCCTGCCCGTCGTCGACCACGAAGGTCAGCTCCGGCTCCAGCCGCGCGTACGGGGCCGCGAAGATCGTCCCCAGCAGATCGTGGTCGGGATAGTACGGCCGGGCGTCCTCGCCCTCCTGGCCGGTGCGTACGCAGATGTCGTAGAGCGCGGGCAGGTCCGTGGGGCGGTAGGGCCGGATCATGTGGTCTCCAGGGCGCCGAACGTGAAGGAGAAGGTCACCGGGGCAGCGGTGAGCCAGTACTGCGGCAGGGCCCCGGGCCCGCAGGACCCGCTGCCGATGCCTTGCTGCCCATGGTCCAGATTGAGCCAGATCGTCTCGGACGGCGTGAGGTCGTAGGTGTGCTCGGCCGTGTCGAGCTGCTCCCCGGTCCAGCGCCGCGCGGTGAACCAGAAGTCCGGGTCGCCGGTGATCAGCAGCCCCTGCCCGTCCTCGCGGCGCAGCCGCGCCCAGCGGACATCGGCCCGCGCGCCGTTCTCCTGCGGCCTGACGTAAGGCGTCTGCAGCGCGTCGACGGTGCTCGTGTACCGCCCGATCCGGGACGCGGCCCGGGTGTCGGGATACGCCTCGCCGGGACCGCCGCCGAACCATTCGACGCCGTTGAGGCTGCCGCAGACGCCCAGGCGCAGCCCGATCCGCGGCAGCGGGACGGTCCACTCGCCCTCCGGGGTGACGTCCACGGTGAGCCGCAGCCGATCGTCGGTCGCGGTCCAGGTGAAGACGGTGCGCAGGCCCAGGTCCCCGGCCGCCGGTGCGACCCGGGTGGTGACGGTCAGTGCGTCGGCGCCGATGGTGACCCCGTCGAGCCGGTGTCGCATCCGGTGCAGGCCCGCCTCCCGCCACCGCCGGTCCAGCTGGATGTCGGGGTGCCGGCCGGAACCCGCGTCGTTGTCGGTCGGTGCACGCCACACGTCCAGCCGCGGCGCTCCGGCGATCTGGAAGTGGTCCAGGTACTTGAGCGCGCCGGTGACGGCGTCGAACGTGCCGGGCCCGAGCAGCACGACACCGCCCTCGGCGCGGCGCGGCGTCTTGATGCGTGCGGCTTCGCTATGGGCGGCTTCGGCCGGGGCCGCTGAGGCCGGGGCCTCGGTGGTCGGGGTTGTGGGGGCCGCGGGTGCCGCTGCGGCGAACTGGCCCCAGGCCACCTCGTGCCCGGCCGGTGCCCAGCCGGTGTCGTCGGCCAGCGCCGCCCGCACCGTCCACCAGGCTTCACCTTCACCTGCCGGTGAGCCGGACCCGCCGCCGGGTGCCCGGGGCAGCTTCAGCTCCGCAGTCGCGCCGGGTGCGAGCGCCGGGACCTCCAGATCACCGGAGTCGACTGCCTCGCCCTCCACCTCGTACGTCCACCGGAAGGACAGCGACGACAGATCGGCGAAGTCGTACCCGTTGGTGATCCGGACGATGCCGGCCGCGCCGTCCCCGTCGATCCTGACCGGCTCGATGACCTTCTTGTACTCGATCAGACCGGGAGAGGGAGTGCGGTCGGGGAACACCAGCCCGTCGCAGACGAAGTTGCCGTCGTGCAGTTCCTCGCCGAAGTCGCCGCCGTAGGCGAAGAACTCCACACCGGAGCGGGTGCGCTGCCGCAGCCCGTGGTCGATCCACTCCCAGACGAATCCGCCCTGGCAGCGCTCGTGCGCCTCGAAGAGCCGCTGGTACTCGCTCAGCCCGCCGGGACCGTTGCCCATGGCGTGCGCGTACTCGCACAGAAGGAACGGCAGGGCGCGGCGCTTCGCATCCAACTGGGCATCAGGGAGGGGTAGTTCGGTGCGGCGCCCGATGAGTTCGACTTCGGCGTGGTCGGCGTACATCCGTGAGTACACATCGGTGTCCGCGCAGGACGGATCGCCCTCGTAGTGGATCGGACGGTCCGGATCGCGGTCGCGGATCCACGACGCCATCGCCGACAGCCCCCGACCGGTCCCGCACTCGTTGCCGAGCGACCACATCACGACGGACGGATGGTTCTTGTCGCGCTCGACCATGCGCGCGGCCCGGTCCAGCAGCGCGGGCGTCCAGCGCTCGTCGTCGACCGGATTGCCGCGCCAGCCGATCACTTCGAAGCCGTGGGTCTCCAGATCGCACTCGTCGACGATCCACATCCCCAACTCGTCGCAGAGGTCCAGAAAAGCCGGATGCGGCGGGTAGTGGCTGGTGCGGACGGCGTTGATGTTGTGCCGCTTCATCAGCACCAGGTCCTGCCGCATCGTCTCCAGATCCAGTACCCGGCCGTGGTCGGGGTGGAACTCGTGCCGGTTGACGCCCCGCAGGAGGATCCGGCGGCCGTTGACCTTGAACACCCCGTCCTCGACGGCCACCGTCCGGAAGCCGATCCTGAGCGGGATCCGCTCGCCCTCCGTGGCCAGTTCGGCGTCGTACAGGCGCGGTATCTCGGCGGACCACGGCTCGACGGGCACGGTCGCGCTCTCCCCGGTCGCCAGATCCAGGCCGAGCTCCGGGACGCTGACGCTGCCGCCGGGCTCGCAGTCGACGCGCAGCGTTCCGGTGCCGGTGGTGTGGTCGTAGTCGGCATGCACGAAGAAGTCCGCGACCGATCCCTCCGGCCGCTCGATCAGCGTCACCTCCCGGAAGATCCCCGGGAGCCACCACATGTCCTGGTCCTCCAGATAACTGCCGGACGACCATTGGTGGACGCGTACCGCCAGCACGTTCCCGCGCGGCCGCAGCAGCTCCCCGACCTCGAACTCCACCGGCAGCCGGCTGCCCTTGAACGTGCCCAGCTCCGCACCGTTGAGCCACACCCGCGCGCACGACTCCACACCGTCGAAGCGCAGCAGCGCCGCCCCTCCCGGCCAGTCGTCCGGCAGATCGAAGGAGCGCCGGTGGTCGCCCGTCGGGTTCTCGGTCGGAACCCGCGGCGGATCGACGGGGAACGGGTACACCACGTTCGTGTACGCGGGCGAACCGTGTCCCTGCAGCGGCCAGTGCGCGGGCACCGGCAGCAGATCCCAGCGGGTGGCGTCGAACTCCGGCCGGGCGAAGTCGTCACCGTGCGCGTCGGCGGTCCCCGACAGCCGGAACCGCCACGCCCCGTTCAGACTCACGTACCGCGCGTCCGACGTACTCCACCAGGCCCGCGGCGGCAACGCGCCGCTGCCGGGGGAGGGGTCCTCGTAGTAGGGGACAGCCGCGGGACGCAGCGCCTCGTGCATGGGAGTTGCTCCTCACCTGGACGACACCGGACTTCGACATCATCGACATCAATGACAACGGACATGCACGACCCGGGGCATGGACCCCCGCGCCGACCGGCATGGCCCCCGCCGACCGCCGACCGCCGACCGCCGACCGCCGACCGCCGAACCGAGGGCACAGGGCCAGCCTGCCCCCTCGGTCGGCGGCAGCGGAACCCGATGGTGAAATCGGCGGGCCGGGCGGCCGAGCCGGACGGGGTGGGAAGGACGGGGTGGGGTGGATGGCGGGTCAGACCGTGAGCGCCGTTCCGTCGGGGAACGAGACACGTACGCCGTCGCCGCCGTCACCCTCGAGGACGGTCACGGCGACCGCTTCGCGCAGCGCCCGCGGATGGACCGTGTCGCCCGACAGCGCGACGAGGGTGACGTGGACGCTACTCCCGCCGGGGTGCGGTCCGGAGCTCAGGCACGGGGTGGCCGAGTGCGGGCCGAACGCGTTCGCCTCCACCTCACGGTGCACCGCGGCGGACCCGTCGCCGTCCTCGTCCCAGCCGTACAGACCGACCAGCGCGCTGGAGAGGCCGTCCGCGGTACGGGCACACGCCCACCCCCGGCCGCTCTCGCCCCGTGGCGGCTCGGTCCCCGCGACCGCGTAACCGCCCTCCCGGACCGTCACCCCGGCCGGGGCTTCGACGCGGTGCACGCGCACTTCCCACGGCCCGTGCAGAACGCTCGTCGTCTCGATCCGGTACTCCGCGGTACCCGGGTCCGTTCCGGGATCGTGGGCGGCAGAACCGGTTCCGGACCCGGTTCCGGACCCGGAACCGGATCCGCCGTCGGCCGGGGCGCCGTCGCCTGCCGGGAAAGTGACGGTGTGCCAGGAGGACGCGGTCCGGCCCGCCGCCGTCAGCGGGTGGATCCGTCCCCGGTGGGAGGGCGTGCCGTCGGGGGAGACCAGCGCGAGGTGGCTGTCGACACGGTGCCGCCAGGCGTGCGGGGCGGCGTTCGGCGCGGTGTGCGTGGTGTAGCCGAGCTGGGCGTAGTGCGGGTCGTCCGCGCCGCCGGACGGTTCGAAGCCGTAGTGGTCGCTGCCGTGGTTGACCAGCCGGACGATCCCGTCGTGCTTCGTGCCGTGCAGCAGCCAGCCGGGTGCGGGCAGCGCCGTGTACTGGTCGGCCTCCTCGACCGGGAGCGCGAGCTCCCGCTCGGTCCACACGGGGTGGTCGGCGGGCAGCAGCAGTCCCAGGAAGCCCTTGCTCGCCCAGTACGGGGACCCGGGGCCCGAGTACCCCTGTGTGGTGGGAAGGAACGGCTCGTGCCAGCCGAGCGACAGCAGCCCGCGCTCGTCGGGCACCCCGCGCTCCACGAAGTGCCGCAGCACCCCGGAGGCGAGCCGCCGCGTCACCCCCGGCTCCAGCGGGGTCGCGTCGGTGAGCGCCCCCATCCACACCGGGGCGACGGAGGCGAATCGGTACGTCAGCGAACGTCCCTGGTGGACCGGGGCGCCGTCGGCGCTAAAGAAGTGCGGGTAGGTCGCCAGGAACTGGGACAGCCGTTCCTTGTAGACCTTGGCGCGCCCGCCGTCCGGTTCACCCGCGATCCGCGCCCACAGCAGTGGGTACAGATGCATCGCCCAGCCGATGTAGTAGTCGAAGTTGCGGCCGTCCCCGTCGCTGTACCAGCCGTCGCCGACGTACCAGTCCTCGATACGGTCCAGCCCGCCGTCGATGTCGGACTGGCTGAACGGCGCGCCGACGGAAGCCAGGAACTGTTCGGACACCACCTGGAAGAGCCGCCAGTTGTTGTCGTGGGTGCGGTGCCCGACGAAACCGGAGAACCAGTCGACGACCCGCGCCTGGACCCGTTCGTCGAGCCGGTCCCATATCCACGGGCGCGTCTCGTGCAGCGCGATCGCCACCGACGCCGCCTCGACCATCTGCTGCGAGCAGTCGGTCAGCGCGGGCCAGGTCTCACCGCTGTCCGGATCGGTACCGGCCGCGAGCCCGGCGGCGTACCGCTCGATGAGCCGCGCGTCCACCTCGCCGCCGGCCCCCGCGATCCGGAACGCGGCCAGCAGGAAGGAGCGCGCATAGCCCTCCAGCCCGTCGGACACCACCCCCGACCAGCTGTTGCGGCCGGGCAGCCGGTACTGCGCGAAGCCGGGGGAGGCGTACGGCACCAGCCCGTCGAGCATCCGGTCCGCCACCGCCTCCCAGTGCGCGCGGGTCCAGCCGGTGCGGGGTGAACGCACGCGGTCGGTGGGGGGCAGCGTGAGGAACGGGGGCAAGGTCACATCAGCTCCGAGGTGAGGTGTTGACCGAGATAGTAAGCGGTTACTAGGTTGAGGCCAACCCTATTCACCGACTGCGGATCGCGGTCGGAAAGTGGGTCTGTCCTTCGTCTGTCCTTCCGTTCTCGCTCCTTCCGTTCTCGCTCCTCCCGTCGCTCCCGTTCCTGCCCGGCTCGCGCGGGGCGCCTTCCGAAGGGACCGCCCATGACCAGTTCCCAGCCGCCGGGCGGTCCGGCCTGCGGCGCCCATCCCGCGAACGCCCCGGCTCCCGCCATGCATCCTGCAAGCGCCCCGGGCGCCGGCGCCCCGCATCCCGCAAGCGCTCCCACGCTGCCCCAGCGGCCGGACGACGACCTCCGCATCGGCGTCATCGGACTGGGCCTGCGCGGCAGCCTCGCCGAAACCGCGCACCGGCCCGGGGCGGGAGCGCGCGTCACCGCCGTCGCCGACCTCGACCCCGCCGTCCGCGCCGAGGCGGCAACCCGCTTCCCGGGCGCGGCCGTGACCGACGACCACCGTGCGATCCTCGGCTCCGCCGACATCGACGCGGTACTCGTCCTCACGCCCGACCACACCCACGCCGACCTCGCGTGCGAGGCGCTGCGCGCCGGCAAGCCCGTCCTCGTCGAGAAGCCGCTGGACATCACCGTCGAGCGCTGCGACGCGATCCTGCGCACGGCGTACGAGACCGGCACCCGCCTCTATGTCGGCCACAACATGCGGCACATGCCCGTCGTCCGGCTCATGCGCGACCTCATCACCCGCGGGGACATCGGCGAGGTCAAGACCGTCTGGGTACGGCACTTCGTCGGTCACGGCGGCGACTTCTACTTCAAGGACTGGCACGCCGAGCGCCGGTACACCACCGGTCTGCTGCTGCAGAAGGCCGCGCACGACCTCGACGTCCTGCACTGGCTCGCCGGCGGGTACACCCGCCAGGTCCAGGCGCTCGGCGACCTCATGGTCTACGGCGCGCCGGACGCCGACCGCCGCGCCCCTGGCGAGCCCAAGGCCGCCGGCTGGCTCGACGACGACAACTGGCCGCCGCGCTCCCAGCGGGATCTCAACCCCGTGATCGACGTCGAGGACGTGTCGCTCGTCAATCTGCGCCTCGACAACGGCGTCCTCGCCGCCTACCAGCAGTGCCACTTCACCCCCGACTACTGGCGCAACTACACCGTCATCGGCGATGCCGGCCGTCTGGAGAACTTCGGCGACGGGCCCGGAGCGGTGGTCAAGGTCTGGAACGCGCGCCGCTCCGGGCACCGCCCGGAGGCCGACGCCGTCCACCCCGTCCCGGATCTCCAGGACAACGCCTTCCACGGCGGCGCCGACCCGCTCCTCATCGACGAATTCCTGCGCTTCGCGCGCGACGGCGGACCCACCGACACCTCACCCGTCGCGGCCCGTATGGCGGTCGCCGCCGGAGCCCAGGCCACCGCCTCACTCCGCGACGGCGGCACTCCGCGCACCGTCCCGCCGCTCGACGCCGACCTGGCCGCGTACTTCGCCGCGCACCAGTCCCGTCCATACCGGACCGGTCCAGACCAGCCCCCGAGAACCAACTCCCTTGCGGCGCTTGACGATTGATGTCGGCCGCTGGGATCATCCCCCACCGGGAACCAGGGGTACTGGATCGGTCACGGTGGGTATAGGGGCAACGGGTATGCGGATGAACGGACTTACGGGCGTGGGATTTGTTGCCGCCGAACCGATTCCGGGCCTCAAGGGGCCATGGGCCTTCGTTCTCATCGCGGTGGTCGTCATCATCATCGCCGTGATCGCGGTGCTGCCCCTGATCATCGACGTCCGCCGGGCCACCGCGTGGCGCCAGCAGCTCACCGACGAGCTGATCGGCCAGGCGGCCACGAGCAGCGACGTCCGTGAACTGCTGCGCGACCTGCGCGAACCGCGCGGGGTGCGCGGTCTGACCCGCAGCATCATCGCCGTACTGATCCTCGCCCTCGTCAGCTTCGCCCTGGCGGTCGCGATGCTCTCCTCGGGCGGCGACTCCGGCGACCTGCGGAAGACCATCGTCACGTCGCTGATGACGGTGCTCGCCACCGTCGCAGGCTTCTACTTCGGCTCGCTCGGCGCCCAGAACAGCGCCGACGACGCCGTCCGCCGCGCGAACCGCACGCGAGCCCGGCCCGCGGACCCGGCCGGCCCGAAGACCGGCGACGACGTCCGCCCGCCCGCCCCGGAGCCGCCGGTCGCGCCCGCTCCGCCTGGCGCACCCGATCCGAAGGTGCTGACGGAGCCGGGAGGTACGCCGGTCCCGGCCCCACGGGAAACACCCTGAGCAGGTGTCTCCGCCACCGTCACCGCCGCCGCCCCCGGCACCGCATCCACGGTGGGAGGGCCGGGCAGGTGTTGGTGCGGGTGATGGTGCCGGGCATCAGCAGTCCGCCGTCGTCCTCGTCATTGCTGCCACCGGCGAAGTCCAGCTCACCGACCACGGCCAGTGCGTGTCTCATCGGAAATCCTCGGCCGCATGGCCCCGGAACATACCGACACAAACAGAAAATCTCCACCCCGTACGGCCTGATTACGGCGCGTCGGTGCCCGCCTGGTTCGCCTTCACCCAATCGGCGTGGTCCTGCCAGGCATACAGATCGGTGCCCTTGAGCACCACGTTGTAGGCCCCGCACGCCGCGGTCCCCTCCTTGTCCGTGCCCTTCGGGAACCAGTCGGCCCTGAGGTGCGCCCGCCCGCTGCCCGCGCCCTGCTTGCAGCCCGCCGGCAGCTTCCCGTCGGCGAGCGTCGCCTTCAGCAGCCGGTCGCCGCCCGTGGTCGACATCCGGTACTTCACGGCCGTCGCCTCGTCCGGCAGCCAGCGCGGAACCGAGTCCCGGGACTTCTTTGCCTCGCTGCCCGAGGAGTACTCGGCCTCCGCCAGGTGGCGCCCCTGGTACCAGTCCACAACCTGCGGCATGGTGAGCGCCGCCGCCACGAGGAGGCCGAGGCCGCCGACGGCGAGTCCGAGGACGACGGGCTTCTTGGTGGCCATGCGGCGGGGTCCTTCCCTGGGTGACGCCCTGGGTATCGGGCTCTTCCTGCCCATCCTGGCGGCCGCGAACCGCCAACGGATCGCCCGCGAGAAGGGTTGGAACCCCCCTCTTGAGACTGACGGTCGTCAGCCACGAGAGGTACACCTTGGTCAGGCGGCGAACGCAGAAGCGACCCGGTGCGGAAGCCCGCACCGGGTCGCAGCCAGGGGCCGAAATACAGATCACAGCAGTTCAGAGACCTGCGAAGGCCGATCGGAGATCGGCCGGACGCCTGTCCGATATCTCTAGGACATTCGTCAGAGCTTGCGCCACCGTGCCATGGCGAACGAGAACGCGCCGAAGAGGGCGAGCCCGACCGCGATGGCCACCAGGAGCCAGGGCCCGGCCGGCGTCTCCCGGAAGGACCGCAGCGTGTCGTCGAGCCCCTTGGCCTGGTCCGGGTCGTACTTCACGGCCGCCGCCACGGCGAACCCGCCGGCCGTCGCGAAGACGACGCCCCGGCAGACCCCGCCGGCGACCCCCAGGAACTCGACCACCTGACGCGTCCGCCGGGACATCTCGCCGACCTTCAGATGCTTACGGAACTTCCGCTGCCAGGCCCGGACCACGATCCACAGACCGGCCGCGGCGAGCGCCACCCCGGCGATGCCCACCAGCCACTGGCCCAGGGGCAGGTCCAGCACCTTCGCCGTCCAGTCCTTCGACTGCTGGTCGCTCGATCCGCCCTGGCTGGCGCCCTCGGAGGCGGTCCTCGCCAGCGCGAAAGCGATCACCGAATACGCGGCCAGCCCGTAGAACACGAAGCGCCCGCCCGAGGCGAGCCGCTTCGACGTCTTGTGCCCGTCGGGCCCGGCGGCCCCGAAGAGCGCCTCGGACAGCCGCCACAGCGCCATGCCCACCAGCCCGAGCCCGACCACCCACACCATGACCTTGCCGAACGGCTGCCCGGCGATCTGCTCGACAGCGCCGCCGCGGTCGGCCTGCTTCCCGTTCCCACCCAAGGCGACCTGGATCGCCAGCGCGCCGATCAGTACGTAGATCACGCCGCGCGTGGCGATCCCCCACCGTGCCGCCCACTCGACCGCACTACCGCCTGCCGCGGCCCGGCCCGCAGTCCTGGCCCGCCGTATCGAAGCATCCACGCCCGACCTCCCTCGTCGGACGGGCGTCTGCCCCGGCCCTCACCCCGGAAACGCCCGCCCGCCCGCGGCGGCCCGGCCTCAGACCCCGTCCACCCGGAACGGATCATGCTCCGCGAGCAGCTTGTCCAGCCGCGCCTGATCCACCCGGCTGACCACCTGCCCCACCTCCTGCCGGTCCCGCACACACTTGGCCAGCGTGAACGCCGAGGTCACCAAATACATCAGCCCCACCCCCAGAAACGCCCGCACCCAAGCCCCGACCGGCAGGTACGCCACCCCCAGCCCCATGCTCCCCAGCGCGATCCCGAACGAAATGGCCGCCTGCGCGAAGTACGCCGCCGTCGTCTGCTGCTGAATCGGATTCGTCATGCCCCCAGCCTGAACAACTGTGGCCCACGCCACATGAGTACACCTACTCAAACTTCCCCCCACCCCCCTCCCCACCAAGATCGCCCCGCCGACCCAAAGGCGTGAGCAGACACCGCCCCAAGTGCGGTATTGTTCTCATGCGCGGTCAGCCCGGGGAAACAACCCCAGAACGACCGAGCACCGGGACGTGGCGCAGCTTGGTAGCGCACTTGACTGGGGGTCAAGGGGTCGCAGGTTCAAATCCTGTCGTCCCGACCAGCGTTTTCGCAGGTCGGAGGCCGTTTTCGCAGACATGCGAAGACGGCCTTTTCCGCGTTTTGGGGTCCGGTGAGGGCGGGGTGATATCGGTGGTGAGTGCCGGCCTCCGGGGTCGCCGGCGTCGTGGGGTCATGCGGCGTCCTGCAGCGGGGTGTTGGCGATGGTGAGTTGATTGTGGCTGCGGGGTGTGTGGTCGGCTGGTGAGATCGATGGTCGGCGGTGGCCCTGGGGGGGCGTCGCTTGCTGTGGTGAGGGTGCGGTCGATGGTGTTGACGGCGTCGAGGGCTGCGGGGGCGGTGAGGTGGCTGTAGATGTTGGCGGTGGTGGAGAGCGTTGAGTGGCGCAGCGTCTTGGAGACGACGGTCAGGGGCACGCCGGCGTTGATGGAGATGGTCGCGGCGAGGTGGCGCAGGTCGTGGAGTGTGGTGCGGGGCGCGCCGAATGCGCGGCAGAGGTCGTGGAAGTGGTTCAGGGCGTATTGCGGGTGGAGGGGTTGGCCGTCGGGGCGGTGGAACACGAAGCCGCCGTGCGGCGCGCGAGTGGCTGCATAACCTTTGTCGTAAGCGCGGTGTTGCAGGGCGTCGGCGACGCGTCGGGAGATGGCAACCCAGTCTTTGCTGCTGCGAGTCTTGGGTGCGGTGATGACGAGGCGGTTGTTGTCGACTGCGGAGAGCGTGTAGCGGACATAGAGGACACGTTCGTCGAGGTGGATGTCGTCCCAGTGCAGAGCGAGGGCTTCGCCTTTGCGCAGGCCGGAGCCGATCAGGACTTCGATGAAGTCCGCGAAGGCGGGATCCGCGGTGCGGCAGGAGTGCAGGAAGTGGACGGCGTCTGAGACGGTCCAGATGTGACGTTCGGCTGCGGCGGGGCGGGGGATGACGGTGGGGCGGGCCGGGTTGCTGGGGAGGCGGTGGTGGCGGACGGCTTCGCCCAGGGCGCTGGAGAGTGTGGCGAGGCAGCGGTGGACGGTCACCTTGCCCCGTCCGGCGTCGAGTTGGGCGTGGACGAACGCGGCGATGTGGGAGTAGGCGAGGTCGTCGAGTTTCACCTGTCCCAGGGCTGGGATCAGGTCGTGGGCGACGTAATCGCGGTAGCGGACGTAGGTGGTGGGCTTGAGGACGAGCTGCTTGTCCTCAAGCCATGCGGTGAGGTAGTCGGCGACGGTTTCGTTGGGGTCGGCGGTGAAGCCGGCGGCCTGGCCTTCGAGCATTCGGTGCAGGGCAGCTCGGGCGGCTTCCTGGTCGGGGAAGCCGCCTCGGCGCAGTACCTGGCGTCGGTGATCGGGGGAGCGGAGGTCGAGGGAGAAGGTCCAGCTGCCGTGGCCGGGTTCAGCATCGAGCTGGGGGCAGCGGGCCCCGAGTTGCTTGCCGTGCTGGTCGCGACAGCCGCACCGTCGGTAGGTGTGCCCGCGACGGGCTGCGGAGCGCATGATGATCGCTTCCCAAGCCGAGAATGGATCTGGTGTTCCCATTATTCAGCGAACAGCTACGAAGAGCGAGAAATCTGGACTCATCCTGCTCTCACCACGGCACTCAGCGAGTGCTGAGCTGCGGGGATCCCTTGGCGGGGCGTCAAGGGGTGCAGGACAACTCTGTCGTCCTGGCGAAGCCAGTATTCTGCGGCGCACCGACGAAAAATCGGGCCGGGCCACCCCTGACGGCGGACCCGACCCGATCAGCCGTCGGTTCAGGCTTTCGCCACTCGCAATCCGAGCGTGCCGTACACGAGGCCGGTCGGCACGATCAGCACCGTGTAGGACCCCGTCGGCAACGCTGACATCGTGTACAGCGATCCGCTGCTTGCACAGCTGAGGCTCCCGCTCTTGAGTTGGGTACCTGTGTGGTCGTACAGGTAGAAGTACACGGACGTGTAGCCGCAGGTGCCGCCGGTGATCGTCGAGGAACCCGTGAGCGCCACGTTCTGCGCGGTGGAGTTCGTGAAGCCGATCGACACGGCCTGCGCGGCGACGGTCGTCTTCGCGGTCGCCTGCGCACCGTTCATCGTGGCTGTGGCGGAAGACGTACCCGCCGCGAAGACCTGAGCGCTGTACTTCCCGGTCACCGGGCCGGGCGGGACGATCAGCACCGTGTAGGACCCTGCGGGGAGGGTCGCGGTGAAGAGCGAGCCCGCGCTGCCGCAGCTGAGGCTGATGTTCTTCAGCTGCTCACCGGAGTGGTTGTACAGGTAGTAGTGCACGGATGTATACCCGCAGTCGCCACCGGTGATAGCCGACGAGCCGGTGATCGTGACGGCTTCGGCTGCCGGGACCGTGAAGCCGATCGTCACGGACTGCGAGGCGATCGTGGCGGTGGACGATGCGGGTGTGCCGTTCAGGGCCGCCGTCGCCGATGCCGCGCCGGCGCCGAAGACCTGAACGCCGAAGGTACCGGTCTGCGCGCTCGGAGGCACGATCACCATGGTGTAGACGCCGGCGGCGAGCGTCGGCGAGTACAGCACGCCCGCGCTCCCACAACTCAGGCTCCCGTTGTTCACCTGAGTACCCGAGGTGTCGTACAAGTAGTACCTCACCGACGCGTAGGCGCAGTCGCCCGTGGCTATCGTAGAGAAGCCCGTTATCGTCACGGCCTGGCTCGACGGGACGGTGAACCCGATCCCCACCGACCGGGAGGTTGTCGTGGTGGTCACCGCCTTCGGTGTGCCGTTCAACGCGGCCGTCGCCGGCGCCGTCGCCCCGAAGACCTGGACCGCATAGGTGCCGGTCACCGGACCTGGAGGAACCGCGAGGACCGTGTAGGACCCCGCCGCCAGCGTCGCACCGAACAAGACGTTCGCCGTGTTGCAGTTGACACTCTGGTTCTTCACCTGGGTACCGGAACTGTCGTAGAGGTAGAATTTCACCGACGAGTAGGCGCAGTCGCCGGTGATCACGGACGAGCCGGTGATCGTCACCGCCTGGCTGCTCGGGACGGTGAACCGGACCGCAGCCGACTGCGAGGCATGTGTGGTGGTCGCTGCCTTCGGGGTGCCGTCCAACGTGGCTACGGCCGGGATGTTCGCGCCGAAGACCTGGACGCCGTAGGTGCCGGTCACCGGACCCGGAGGAATCGCGAGCACCATGTAGGACCCGGCTTCCAAGGCTCTGCCGAACAGCGCCCCGGAGGTGCCGCAGCTGAGGCTTGCGTTGTTCAGCTCTGCGCCGGAGTGGTCGTAGAGGTAGAACTTCACCGACGAGTAGTGGCAGTCGCCGGTGATCACGGATGAACCGGTGATCGTGACCGCTTGGTTCGCCGGAACGGTGAACCCGAACGCGACCGACTGCGCGGCGGCGGTCGTCGTCACCGACGCGGGAGTGCCGTCCAGGTCGGGGGTCGCCATCGACGCGCCGGCGCCGAAGAACTGGACGCCGTAGGTGCCCGTCACGGGCCCCGGCGGGGCGATCAGCATCGTGTAGGACCCCGCTGCCAGCGTCGGCGAGTACAGCACGCCGGACGTGTCGCAGCTCAGGCTCCCGCTCTTCACCTGGGTACCCGCGTGGTCGTACAGGTAGAACTTGACCGAGTTGTAGTTGCAGTCACCCGTGTCGATCGCCGAGGAGCCGGTGATCGTCACCGCCCGGCTGGTCGGATTGTTGATGCTGACCATCACCGACTGGGAGGCGGCAGTGGTCGTCACGGACGCGGGCTTGCCGTCCAGGGTCGCTGTCACCGCCGACGTGGACGCTCCGAAGATCTGCACGCCCAGCTTCCCCGTCACCGGGGCGGGCGGGACGATGAGCACCGTGTATGACCCGGCGGGCAGAGCCGGCGAGTAGAGCATCCCCGCGCTGCCGCACTGGAGGCCGCCGTGTGTCACCTCCGCGCCGGTGTGGTCGTACAGATAGTAGGTCAGCGAGGAGTAGTTGCAGTCGCCGGAGGTGAGCGTTGAGGAACCGGTCACCGCCACGGTCTGGCTCGTCGGGTTCACGAACCCGATGGCCACCGACTGGGCCGCGACGGTCGTGGTCACCACGTCCGGTGTGCCGTCCAGGGTCGCCGCCGGCGTCCCCCCGCCTCCGGCTGTGGCGAACAGGCTGTAGGTCCCGGCGAGGCCGCCCGAGTCGACGGCCAGCCGGTAGTTGCCGGCCGATAGGACGCCGAGGCTTGAGGCGCCGCACCGCCCGTGGGTTATCGCGGCTCCGGAGCTGTCGAGGAGCCGCCAGGTCAGCGAGGTGCTGTAGCTCACGGTGGGGCACGAGGCGATATTCAGCAGCACCGGCGAGCCGTCGGACGGCGCGGTGAGTGTGTAGACGTCCTGCGACGCCATCGTCTCGAACCGGCCCGCGCCTGGTGCCGCGCCGCCCAGCCAGTCCGGTGACACGGCCAGCGGGAAGGCCGCCGCGAACGACTGCGGCGCCTCAAGGTTCAGCGCGTACCCGCCGGCCACACCGCCGGCGCTGACCACCAGTTGGTATCCGCCAACCGCCAGCGGGCCCAGGTTCACGTACGAGCAGCCGCCGTTGGCCAGTACTGTGCCGGTTGCCGTGCTGAGCAGTTTCCAGTGCAGCGGCGTCGAGTAGTTCGCCGTCGGGCACGCCGAGACATCGAGGTTCAGCGGCTGGCCGTCAACCGGCACCGTGAACGTGTAGACGTCCTGGGAGGCGCCGGTCTCGAACGTGCTTGCGCCAGGTACGGAGACCCCGTTCATCGTGTTCGCGCTCGTCGACAGCGGGAGGGTCGCCGCGAACGACTGCGGTGACAGGAGGTCGAGCGTGTACGGACCGGGCGCGCCATTGGCCACGACGCTCAGTTGGTAGGAGCCGGCCGGAAGGGTGCCGAAGTCCGCGTACGAGCAACCGCCATAGCCGGAACGGACCACGGACTGCGTCGCGGCGTCGCGCAGGGTCCAGGCGCTCGGGGAGTAGTTGTCCGATACCGGGCACGACCTCATGCTGAGCGCGAGCGGCAGGCCACCTGCCGGGACGGAGAACGCGTAGACGTCCTGTGAAGCACCGTCCTCGAACATGCCGGCTCCGGTGGTGGCGGTTCCGTTCAAGGTGTTGGCCGTCACCGACAGCGGCACCGTCGCCGCGAACGACTGCGGGGCCTCCAGGTTGAGCGAATAGGACCCCACGACGCCCGGACCGCGGACGGTCAGCGTGTACTGCCCCGCCGCCAGGAGGCCGAGTCCGGCCGCATCGCAATATCCTGACGCGGCGGTGCGGCCCGCAGACGTCTGAAGGGTCCAGCGGACGCCGGCCGACTGGCCTGCGGCCGGGCACGAGCCCAGGTTGAGGTTCAGGCGCTCGCCACCGGTCGGGACGGTGAACGAGTACACATCCGCGGATCCGGTGTTCTCCAGCGTTCCGGCCCCCGCCACGGCGGTGCCGTTGACGGTCCCGGAGGAGACCGACAGCGGTAGCGCGGCGGAGAACGTCTGAGCCGGCACGAGGCTGACACCCACCGAGATGCTGTCGACGGCGAGGCTGGTGCCGATGATGCCTCGGAAGCCCGAGAGTGTCAGTTGCACTCGCAGCTGGTCGCTGTACTGCGGAGTCGGCATGGTGATCCGATACCGCTGGTAGGCCGTTCCCTGGGCGGTCTGTCCCTGGCCCAGCGCGCTGATCGTCGCAGGCCCCGACGACACACTCGCCGTCGTCGGTGTGAACGCGACTACCGATGAGGTCGCGGGGTCGCCGACCTTCACCGTCAGCGTCTGGTTCTGGGCATTGGTGCTGGTGATTCCGACCGCGTAGACGTCGAACGCGACCGTGGCGCCGGAGTGGTTCGGCAGCGACGGGACGGTGAAGCTGTACCCGCTGCCGTCGAACACGGGTCCGGCCGCCTTGGTGCCGCCGATAGACTCGATACTGTCGGGACGGAAGTTGGGGCCGACCGCGGCTTCGAAGTTCTCTGTCACGGTGCCGCCGGCGTCGACCGTGTGCGCGGCCGAGTCCTGGAGCACGTCGGTGACCGACGCGGCAGCCTTGGCGTAGTTCGCGTCGCCGGTCTGGGCGACATCGAGCATGCAGGCGTCGAACTGCGGACCTGCGGGCACCGCCTGGGCGTTGCACGCCTGGCGGGCGAGGTCCTGGTCGGACTGCGCGAAGTCGCCGAGGGTCACTACGTTCGACGGGAACGTCAGATCTGTGTAGGACGCTGTGGTCTTGCCATCGGCGTAGGTGAAGTCGGACTGGTTGTCCGTCAGCCGCCAGGAGTTCGCGTAGGGACCGTCCAGCACGGAAGCGGCGGGTGAGGAGACCGGGGTGCCATCGGACAACACCAGGTCGTTGCCCGGAATGCCGTCGTTGTTGCCAAGCAGGCCGGTCATCGGCACACCGGGGGCGATGTCGAAACCGAGGCTGCTGTCACTGAACGCCAGCCGGGCCTTGGCCGCGCCGAAGGTCGCCACGAACCTGTTGCCGCTGCGGACCAGCGCCGCGCCCTGGCCGAAGTCCGTCAGCTTCTGCGAGGCCGGGATCTGCACGCCGTTCACGAAGGCATCACCGCTCTGGTGCAGCTCGACGAACGATCCGTTGATCGAGAATGCCACCGAGTCCACGACGGTGAACGTCCTGGATCCGCCCAGGGGCAGGAACCTGGCCTGGACATCCAGATCCAGACTGGGAACGTGGACCACCTCGAACTCTCCGGCGTCCTGCAGATCGTAGGCCAGCCCGTCGAGGGTCGTCATGTGCGGGTCACCGAACAGGTGCCAGTGCATCACCGCCCAGATCGCGACGAGCACCGCCGCCGCGATGACCGGGACCAGGAACGCGGCGCTCAGGGTGATGAATCCGGCGTCGAGCGCCGCTTCCGCCAGTGCCAGCTCCGCGGCGTCCAACCCCAGGGCTGCCGCATCACCGGCCAGGATGTCGGCCGAGGCTTCGGCCACCACCTCGGGCATGCTGTCCACGAGTGCTGCCCATTCCGCGTCGATGGCGTCCGTGGCGGCGTCCTCCGCGGCCTCCTCGATCGCCATGATGGCGTCCCGGTTCAGCGACACGAGGACCGGCTTGGGCAGCGCGTGGAACGCGGGAACGCACACGGGTCCGGTCAGGAACCATAGCTCCGGGTGCTTCCGGATGTAGTCCCAGAAGTCATCGACGCCGTTGTGGTCGGCGTCGGCGCCGATGGTCCCCTGATAGGTCTGCTTCTTCTCGTCCTCGTCGCTTTGCTTCTGGCGCTCGGGGCACTCCCGGAACGTCCTGGAGATGCGGATGACGCCGTCGTTGGCCGGGTCACTGTAGGTGTGGAAGAGCCAGGCGGAGTGCTGTGCCGGATCCCACTTGCACGCCGGATCCAACTGGACCTCGAAGTTGTCACTGATGGGCTTCGTGAAGTGGTAGGGGACGACGGTGTGGCCGGCGCGCGGCCAGTCTCTGACGTAGTCAGCAACTTCGGTCACCGGGTTCTGGCTGCTCCAGTTACCCTTCATCTCCACCAGCCCGACGACACCCGTCGTGCTGGTGTGGTCGTACAGGACAAGGTCCGGCCGCCCACCGCTGGTGGGAATCACCGTCTCCCACTGAATGTTGGGTGTGATGCCCGTCGTCGACCTGTCGCCGTAGACTCCGGCCGCGTTCAGCTGGGCGATGACGCGCGTCTGCGCGATGTTCTCGCCCTGCAAACGCAACGGCTTGCAGTCCGGCTTCTTGTAGACGGCGTTCGGGACCAGTGCGCGCGGGTCGCGGACGCAGGGTACTGATGTGTAGCTCTTGGTGGCCGGACTCCATGCGTAGCCTAGTTTCCCCCGGGTGGACATCAGGGTCCCGGCCACGCACCGACTGCCGCCCGGATCCGGGACCGAGGCATCATCGCTGTTCGGCGGGCAAGGCGGATCGGCGTTGGGCTGGACATGGGGCGACGGGGAGCCGGTGACGACGTGCGGCGAGGACGTCGTCGCGGTGGGGCTCGCGTAGGTCACCGACGGGAGTTGAAGCGAGGCTGCCGAAGGCTTCGTGGTCGCCGGATGCGTCGTCGCCGCCCGTGCCGGTAGGGTCGTCGGCAACGCTGTTGGAGGTTGCGCTGCGAAGGGTGTCGGCGAGGCCGCCCCGGGTGTTGAGGGCTTCGGCGTCGAGGTGGCGGGGGCAGAAGTCGACGCCCGCGTTGCGGTGGGCGTCGGTGGCGAATCCGCGTACGCCACCGTTCCCGTGGGACCCGAAGTGGCTAAGAGTGCTCCCGCCACCGTGGTCGCGAGCAGGCTCACTAAACGACGAACGGGCGCCACAAGTCCCCCCAGGAACTACGCACACAATTGTTCGAGACTCGAAAGTCTGTCAGCGTGCCGAGGAGACGGTCAACCAGCGGAAGTCATGGTTCGGTACGGAGACCAACGGTTATCGGACATCGTCGGCGGGCACCAGAGCCCGGCCGAAGTCGGCACGTGCCTGGTCAACGATCGAGGGCGAGGGTCCGCCGGGGCGGAGCCACTCGGCCAGATCCGGTGCTTCGACGAGTGTGCGTCCGGCAGTGACGTGCGTCACCGTCCACCGGGAGAGATCCGAGACCTGGGCCAGGTGTTCGTCGGTGAGCAATTGCATGCAGTGGGCGTCGGGGACGAACCGGTTCCACAGGTCCGCATGCATGCGCAGTGCGTAGGCCGGGATCTCTTCCCTCAGCGGCGGCAGGGCCCGGCCGCGTGCATCCCAGAGGTATGCCTGGCGCGGCGTCGGCGCCACGAAGGCGTAGTGCGCGTACTCCGCTTCGGCGAGGATCGCCGCGCGGGCCCGGTCTGCCTGAGCCGCCAGGGGCGCGGACGCGTCATGGGTCTGGTACATCGCCTGGCCGTCCGAGCCGATCTCAGCCATTGCCGCCCGCGATGCGAGCGCGTCCGTGTACAGCACCGCACCGGAGGAAGCCACGTGCAGCATGGACGCCAGGTGCACCGCTACCTCGCTGGTGGCGTCGAGCTGACTCATCCCGCAACTGCCGACGTAGGCGTCCCCTCCGGCCTCGGCCGCCCAGCGCACCGCCCGCTCGGCCCAGCCCGACATACCGGCACGGTCCAGCGCGGACAATGCACCCAGCGCGATGTATGCCGTCATCATCGGATCAGGCGAATCCCAGGCCGGCAGACGGACGGTCGTCGTGGCCCGCAGCTCACCCGACAGCCCGCCCGCCCGCACCCGGCCGCGGAAGGCCGCCAGCCAGGCATCCAGCGCCTCCTCACTCTCCATCGACCCCAGCCTCACAGAGAAACCCGCGAGGCTTGCTGTCAGCAAGGACCCCCAGATGGAGTCCGGCGCCACCTGATTGGCTACATCATTGGCCGTGCCTACCGCCTGACGCACCACATCGACAACCGCCGCCGCACCGCCACCGTCATCCGGAGCGAACTCCACCCGAACCTCATCGAAGCCATTGGCCTCCAGTTCATGGAAAATGCTGTCGAGGTCGATACGGACGCCGTCACGGTTCGCCATGCCGCCAGAGTATGGCGAACGCCCGCCGTCTGAGCCGAGGTTCGGCGCAAGGGCGGTATCCGCGTGTAGACGGCAGCTTGCCCGGGGCGGGCGTCGGACGGCTGCTCGAAACGCTCGTGGCTTGGTGACCTGGTGGTTTCGCACCGCGGCAGCGGCGGGAGTAGCTCCGTGGCTGGTGTTGAGCGCGGGATGGAATACCCGTCGGGTCCGCGGACCAACTGGGGACCACCTCGTCAAGCGGGCCGGTCGGACCTACCGGGGCTGGGCGCGACCTTGAACGTGGTGGAGTCCCCACAATTGTTCGGGGCTGTCATGCGAAGGCGGCAGGACCCGCAACGCACAGGGCTCCCGCGCCGTTGAGGGGGGTGTTCGAGGTCTCAACCCACGTGCACAGGAGCCTCGTTGGTCCTCCATTCGTCGGCTGGGGGTCCCCAACATTGCGAGCTTTCATCGGTGGGCCGGCCTGGTTCGACTGTTCCGCGCCAACGCCTCGCGCGTCTCGGCGGGGACGAGGCTGGCGGTTGATCAGCCTGGGTCCCACAGCAGATGCGATATCGAACAAATGATCTGTTTTGCGAGATTTGAGACGTCCTGGACTGGTGCTGCGTGATACTGCAGGAGAGAAGCCCGGGTCCCCTGGCGCGCGCGGTGTCCTAGCAGAGGGCCGGACGATGGTGGGTTCAAGAGCGTTCCCCGCGAGGTCCTCGGGCCCCTAGTCCGTGGACTAGGGGCCCGAGGACCTCGCGGCGACGACCTGCAGCGCGGATAACGAGCCGGCCGCCACGCGAACGTGAGCCGTCGTCGCCCTGCTGTCCCATCACCAGACCACGGACTTCCCCCTCGACCCAACAGGCAGGACGTCCACCCACCGAGGTCCTCGACACCCCACCGCCAACTATGCGCGAGCTCGTTAGAACTCATCAACGTACTCCACCCGGCCCCCGCTGGTTCCTGATTGCCTGGTATGCGCTGGGTTCTTCTGCAGCGTCGCCCCGCGGCTCTGCGGGCTGCAGTAGTCGAGTTGGCACCTCTTGCCGACTGCGTCGGTCCTGGGCCGGGCGAACCGATGTGCACATTTCCGCCTCAGAACGTTCCCTCTTCTGGTCGCCTCGCGTCGTGCCGGGCCCGTGTAGATCCGTCAAGGAGATGCCCATTAGCAGCAGGCGCTGACAGTCGGCACGGGCAGCCACGAGGTTTCCGCCACTTCGACGGACCACGTTGAGGTGAGCTTGGCCTTCCCACCTGGACAGCGAGGCTTGGAAGCAGATAACGGTGCGGGCTGCATCGCCTCGTTCGGGCACTCGGAGACTGGCTTGATCACGATGGTTGGTGATCGTGGGTGCCTCGGCACCCGCGAAGCTTACGGTCCGTAACACAGCACCGAAGGGGAGAGATACCAGCGTGGACAGTGAAGAGCTCACGTCGGCGGTACGGAGGCTGCTGGAGAATCCGCATGCAGACCCGGAGTTGGAGGTCTCGGGAGTTGAGCAGGCCGCCGACGCAGTGCGTCTCCTCGACCAAGGACTGCGCGGAGGGTTGGGCGTCTTTCGCAGCATGGCGGCGGGCGCGCAGCAGGGTGCCGAATCGCTATCCTCCGACTCCCTGCAGGTGCTCTCCGAGTTCGTACAGAACGCCAACGACGCAGGTGCCGGGCGACTGCGCTTCTGGTGGAGCCCCGAGGCCCTGCTGGTCGCCCACGATGGTGTCCCTGTCCGCCTCCGCGACATTCTGCTGCTGGGAATGCCCTGGCTCACCGGCAAGACTACTGACGCCCAGAGCACCGGTCGCTTCGGCATCGGTCTTTCGACGCTCAGGGCTCTGGCCCCGGCCTGGGAGGTCCACTGCCACCCCTTCCACCTGCGGTACGCCGGTCTCACTCTGGAACCCGTTGCTCGGCCCGAGTTGCCGGAGGAGATCGCCGGGCCAGGGTGGACGGTCTTCCGGATCCCCCTGGAACCTGGACAGTTGCCTGCGGAACAGCTCTTCGCCTGGTTCGAGAGCTGGAGCGACGCTTCCCTGCTCTTCCTGCGCCATCTCGAACACATCGAGGTGACAGGCGGTGAACACAGCACCGTACTGCGGCTGTCCTGGGAGGAAGCCGCACACACGAGGGTGGAGGTCGGCGGCACGGACACCAGTGTGGTCGTGCGGCACGCCACGACGAGCGAGGGAACAGTCTGGCGCGTGTACGAAGCACAGGTCACGCCGCACCCTGAATGGAGACGTCACCACAAGGCCCTCGGGGACGAGGTTCCCGTGGCAGTGGCGCTCCCGCTGCGAGTCGATGGCGACGGTAGCGTCCACGCCGGCCTGCCTGTCGCACCGCTCCACATGGCCGCCCGCGTCCACACTCAGTTCGACCCCGTGGCCAGCCGAGAGGGCTTCGCGAGCAGCCGCCTGAACCAGCAGCTCGTGCCGCTGGTCGCCGACCTGTGGGAGGCTGCCGTCCGTGACGTACTCGGACACGTGGATCCGGCCGCCTGGCACCTCGTCCCCCTCCCGCCGACAGGCGGAGCTACGCCGCCACACCACCTGCAGGACGTGATCAGGTCGACGCTCCAGGCCCGCGCCCGGCAGTCGCTCGCCGTGAGCCTCGTCCTGCCGGCGTCCGACGACGGCCCCCCAGCGCCGCTGGCCGAGTTCGCGGTCGAAGAGAGCGCCCTGACCGGTGTGATCGACGACACCGAGGTCACTCGCCTGTCCGGCGCCCCCTACGCCTTTCCTTACGCCGCCCGCGACCGGGCCGGCCGCTGGCGTCGCGTCCTCGCGGACTGGCGCGCGGCGGGGGCGGCCGAGCTGCGCCCCGAAGTGCGGGTCGCGGACGCGCTCGTCCTCTTCGGCGACGAGGACCGCGAGGTCGAGCGAACCATCCGGCTCGCCGCGGTCGTCCTCGAAACCGGCCAGGAGTTCACGCTGGCGCAATGGCCGTGTCTCGTTACAGCCGAGAGACGTTCGCTGAATCCGTCTGACCGCAGGCACGCGTACGCCGAAGGGCCGGGCAGCGTGACCGGACCCCTGGACCACCTGGGCGTCGTGCACGATCTGCACCCCGCCTTCTGGGCCGAGGAACCTGCCGCGAAGAGGATGCTGGACTGGCTACGGCGTCGAGGATCGCTGATCCGGCGGGACGACATCTCAAGCGTCCTTGGGATCGTGGCCCGGCTCGGCGAGTCGGGCGGACGACTGCCCGACACCGACGAACCACAGGAGATCGCCCGCCTCATCTCCCTCCAAAGCGCCCTCGGCGACCTGCCGAAGAAGGCCCGGAACATCCTCGGACCCAAGATCGGGCGGGCCGTCCGGCTGAACGGATTCACGTTCAACGACCAGGGCGAGGAAGAGCACCGCAGGGTGGATCCGGCCGCCGCCTATCTTCCGGCGGCGCTGGAGAGCGCCGACCGTGACCGGTTCGCCGTCGCTGCCCGCAAGACCTTGGGGCTCGTCTGGGTGCACCGCTCCTACGCGCGATCGCTCCTGTCCACCGCACAGGGCAACGGCCTGAGCAGAACGGCCTTTCTCCGGCTCCTCGGCGTCGCGGACGCGCCTCGCCTGTCACCCGTCCCGCGTGACCGGTTCGATCCCGGGTACTTCAAGCAGTACGCGGCGGACCCCCGGACCGGTCTGGCACGTCAGTGCATGTGGAACCTCCCAGACCGCCGGAAGGCGATGGCCGAGAACGGAGCGACCCACACGCTGGACGACCTTGTCAGCCCCGATCTCCGCGCCGTGGTGGCCGACATCGTGGCCGAGGAAAGCGTGGATGAGCGTCGGCGGCGCACGGCAGCACTGCTGCGCACGCTCGCGGGCCCACTGACGAGTTCCGACCATGCACGGGTGCCGATGGCCCGGGCGGACCGCAAGTGGTTCGTCCGGGGCGAGACGTCGGCCCTGTGGGTCTGGCAGCTGCGGGATACGGCCTGGCTCGAGGACGCCACCGGTGTTCTGCGGCCCCCAGCCACGCTTCAGCTACGGACGCCTGATGCCATGGCCATCTACGGTCACGACGACCCCGGCTACCTTCAGGGAGACATTCAGCAGGCCCTGGCCACCCGTACCGACGTCCTGAAGCTCCTCGGCGTTTCCGGTGATCCCGACGTTACACGGCTCGCGAACCGGCTCCGCGAACTGCGGGAGCGCACAGGCGAAGGCGACGAGATCGGCGACGGCCTGCGGGCGGAGACGCTGCTCGTGTACCGGGCCCTCGCCCGACGTCTCGCCGACCGCTCGGGTGAGACCCCGCGGTCCGAGGTGGAGAAGAACATCCGCTACGCCTTCATGGGGGAGGAGCTTGTCCTGACCGACCAGGGCTGGAAAACCTCGGACGAGTGCTTCAGCGGTACCGCCGTTCTGCGCGGATTCCGCCCCTTCACGTTCACCGAGCCTGGCCTCGAACCCCTGTGGCAACTCCTCGGTATCGGCGAACCCGATGCCGACGACCTGGCCGACGTACTGAAAGAGATCGCCCGGCAGGACAACGCTCCCGCACCCCGGGATCAGCAGGTGATGCTCAACGCCCTGCGCTGCCTACGGGACTGGCTCGCTTCTACCGAGGGACAGGTCCCGCTCGCCGTGCGCAACAAGCTGCGCCCGCTCCCCCTGTGGACAACAGCCGGGTGGACGCGCACCAAGCCTGTGTACGCCGTGGATCATCCGGGCGTCGAACGCGCCCTCGCGGAGCGGCTGCCACTCTGGACGCCTGGAGGCGACGTCCAGCAGTTCGCCTCACTGTTCGGACTACTCAAGGTCACCCCGCTGGACGTCCTCGGTGCACACGTCGTCGATGCTCACGAACCGGTACCGGACAGCACCCTCACCGACGACTTCCGCCGCGCGGTCGTCGCGCTCCAAGACCTTCTCGTACGGGACGAGCCCGAGCTGGCAGAGTCCTTCACCGATTGGAACTGGCTGGCGAGCCTGGAAGTACGGCTCCATCCCCATCTGCGAATCCGTCTGGAACCGGACGGACCGCATGAACCGATCGAGTTCCCTATCGACGCGCAGATCACTCGCGAGCAGGGCGCCGTCTTCCTCCGATCCGCCGAGGCACTGCGGACCAAGGTGGGCGCGGGGATGGCGATCGCCTCCCTCTTCCCCGGGCAACGGCACCGAGTCGGTCACCGTTGGCGAGACGTCTGGGAGGAGCGTCTAGTGGACACCGCCGTCGAGACTGCACTCACGTCCAGCGGCCAGCAGGACCAAGAGGACCGCCGGCGGCTCGACGAACATCTGCACCAAAGGGAGCAAGCGAGCCCGGCCGCGCGGCCCGCACCGACTGCCCCAGCCTCACGTCAGACACCCCCGTGGACCCCGAGCGGTGTGCCAGCACCGCGAACCCCTTCCGCTCCGTCGTTGACCACCCTGCCGAGCACACCGCCGCCCTCGCCACAGCCAGCCCCGCCGTCATCTGTGCGCCGCCTCGTCAGTGAAGCTACCTTCGACGGCGACCCTCGCACGGTCACCACGAATGGACCTTCACTACCGTCCGCGAGCGATACTTCTCTTTCAGGATATTTGCGTACCGGCGGGATCAGTCCGCAGCCGTCATCCCTTCCCCTCTCCCGGCCCGGCGGTAGCCCACCTCGGGAGCAGTCCGCTCTCGTGGGCTACCGGGACCCTGACAAGGAGCGACTGGTTCTGCGGGCGCTAGGTGTTCTGTCCATGGAGGTTGGTGACAGCGATCACGGCGGGGTGATCTTGTACGAGTGAGGGCCTTCCGGGTTCGGTGTGGATTGCGACATCTACACGGAACGATCAGAAGGCCCTCATGCCCCACCG
>NZ_JAAGLX010000073.1:0-29512 GCF_010548325.1 Streptomyces sp. SID13666
CGGCTCGATCAACGTCCACTGCTCATCACTGAGTTGCCTGCGCGTCACGACCAACAGTCCTATCGGATCCGCTCTCCCGACAGACCCACATCGGCAAAGTTGATCACGACATCACACAGGCCCTAGGCCGAACGGGGATCCGCCCGGGCCCGTCCCCGGAGGCTGCTACGAAGAGTCACCTCTCCCGTTCGGATGCGAACGGTGACTCAGAGTCTCCGACGGGGATTCGATGGAACAATCGCTACCGCAGGGCTCTGTCCGATGGCGGGGCCGAACGGATCCGTGGTGAGGGGCGGCGAACGTGAAGTTCCTTCTCGAAGTGAACATGGCTGACGGGCGGTTGGCGGAGGATGCCGCGAGCGAGCTGGGCCGCATCCTCCGGTACTGGGGCGGAAACCTGCACCATTACCCCCTGAGCCCCGGCGATGGTTCGGCCATCTACGACTCCGACTACGCGGAGGTCGGCCAGTGGAGCATTGTTGCGGCTCCTGAGGCCTGATCTCTCCGCCCCGTAACGGTTGCACCGGGCCCTCCGCTGTTCGGCGAACGGCACCGAACGGAGCCGGCTGAAGAGCCGAAGAGAGGATCGATCATGTCCACTGCAGAGCCCCCGAGAAGCCCGGACGCCCCACAGATCGCGGACACGGAACGGCAGACCGGCGCAGGCAAGGTGCTCTGGCACTTCACGATGTCGTTGGACGGGTTCGTGGCGGGTCCGAACCACTCGATGGACTGGATGACCGGGACCTCGTTCCGCCCGGACCTCGTCGAGGAGTACGCCGGGACGACCGGCGCCGTGCTGGGAGGCCGCGACGGGTTCGATGCCTACCCCGACGTCAGCGGTATCTACGGCGGCGCGTGGCAGGGGCCGGTGTTCGTTCTCACGCACCACCCCGATGACGCGCAGCCCACCGACGGCGTGACGTTCCTGACCTGCGATGTGGCCGAGGCGGTCCGGATCGGGCTGAAGGCCGCCGACGGCAAGAACCTCGAGGTCTTCTCACCCACGATCGGCCGGCAACTCCTCGAACGCGGACTGATCGACGAGATCGACCTGCACATCGCCCCGGTGCTGCTCGGCGACGGGATCCGGCTCTTCGACAACCCCGGCGGCGTCCCCGTCCGCCTCGAACTGCGCAACGGTGACGATCCCTCGGCCGCGGTGAACGTGCGGTACCACCCGGTCGCGACCAGGTAGGCCGGAGCACCTGCCGCCACTGGCCAGTGGCGGCCCGACTAACCGCGCGCGAGAGGCGGTTCGGCGGGCGCTCGCCGCCGCAGGCGCACGAAACCGTGGGCTCCGCAGCCCGCGTCCCGCATGGCCCAGCCGATGACTTCGGTGAGCCAGGCCAACACCTCGACCGACCACTCGCGGACCGTGCAGTCGACGTGTCCGAGGAATTCCAGCGGAACGTACGAAGAGCCCCGGAATTCCACCACTGCGGTGTGGTGGGGCGCAGTTGCCGCTCCTTCGATGGAAAGCCGTTCGCTCGGGACCGACGAGTTTCCCGCCGGAGGGGAGTCTCCCTTGTGTGAGCCCACACATTGTCGCCCCGCACGCTCTCGCGTAACCGGGGAACCCACGTTCCCCGCATGTCCCGCACCAGGAGGATCAGAATGAACCCGACGTCTCCCGTTCCCGCCACCGTTGCGACCCTCCGGGTCCCCGACGCCCGCTTGCACTACGAGGTACGAGGCCAGGGTCCTCTGGTGGTGCTGGTCGGCGCGCCGATGGACGCCGGATCGTTCGCGCCGCTCGCGGAGCGGCTCGCGGCCGACCACACCGTACTGACCACCGACCCCCGGGGCATCAACCGCAGCCCGGTCGACGACCCCGACCAGGACTCGACCCCCGAGATGCGGGCCGACGACCTGTCCCGGCTCCTGGCCCACCTCGACGCCGGCCCGGCCACGGTCCTCGGCTCCAGCGGCGGAGCCGTCAGCGCCCTCGCCCTCGTCCAGGCGCACCCCGGACTCGTTCACACCGTCATCGCCCACGAACCCCCGCTGAACGATCTGCTCGACGACCGCGAGGAGATCCATGAGCGGACCGAGGACATCGTCGCCACCCACCTGTCCGGCGACGTGACGGGTGCGTGGAGGAAGTTCATGGCGCTGGCCGACATCAACCTGCCCGACGGCGTCTTCGAGCACATGTTCGGCGGGGAGTGGGAGCCGCAGCAGATCGCGGATGACCACTTCCAGTTCGCGCACATGCTGCGCCCGACCACCCGGTGGCGCCCGGACCTCGCCGCCCTGCGCTCGACGTCGGCACGTGTTCTCGTCGGCCTGGGCAAGGAGTCGGGTGGTCAGCTGTGCGAGCGCACCTCGATCGCGCTCGCCTCGGCGCTCGGCGGCGAGCCGACGATGTTCCCCGGTGGTCACATCGGGTTCGCCGAGGATCCCGACGGGTTCGCGATCCGGCTGCGCGAGGTGCTGAGCGGCGGCTGAGCGTCTTCACGGCGGACTCCTGCACCATGGAGTGTGTGACCGACGTGCGAACCGCCCATACCGCGGAGCTCGACGCCGCTGATCTCAGGGCGGCCCGGGCCCTGCTCGAAGAGGTCTTCGACGACGGCCTGACGGACCACGACTGGGAGCACGTGCTGGGCGGGGTCCACGTCCTGGTGTGGGAGGGAGCCGAGCTCATCGGGCACGGTTCCCTCGTCCAGCGCCGGCTGCTGCACGGCGGTCGGGCGCTGCGCGCCGGCTACGTCGAGGGAGTCGGCGTGCGCGCGGACCGCCGTGGGCGCGGGCATGGCGCGACCGTCATGCAGGGCCTGGAGCGCGTGGCGCGTCGCGCCTACGATCTGGGCGCGCTGGGCGCCACCGACGAGGCGGCGGCCTTCTACGTGGCGCGCGGCTGGAAGCGATGGCAGGGGCCGACCTCGGCGCTGACGCCCGGCGGGATCGTGCCCACGCCGGCGGAGGACGGCTGCGTCCACGTCCTTCCGCTGACGGTCCCGCTGGAGCTGTCGCGGGAACTCACCTGCGACTGGCGCGACGGCGATGTCTGGTAGCTCTGGCGTCACGCTGGTTCTCTGACTAAAGTCAGAGAATGGATGGGGAGCAGATCGACCAGGTGCGGCGGTTCAACCGCACCGTCACCGAGCGCGTGGGCGTGCTCCACGACCGCTATCTGGGCCGCGACCGGCCCATCGGCGAGGCCCGGCTCCTCTGGGAGATCGGTGAGCAGGGGCAGGACGTCCGGCGGCTGCGGGAGCGCCTCGGGCTCGACTCCGGGTACGTCAGCCGGCTGCTGCGCTCGCTGGAGACCGACGGCTTGGTGACGGTGGAGCCGCAGCCGCACGACAGGCGGGTGCGCACCGTCCGGCTCACCGACGTGGGCCGCGAGGAGCATGCCCTGCTCGATTCCCGCAGCGACGAGCTGGCCGGCTCCCTGCTGGAGCCGCTCAACAGCACCCAGCGGGCCCGGCTGGTCGCCGCCATGACCGAGGTCGACCGGCTGCTGACCGCCGCAACGGTCACGCTCACCGTCATCGACCCGGATCACCCCGACGCGCAGCACTGCCTGCGGTCCTACTTCACCGAATTGCAGGAGCGCTTCGAAACGGGCTTCGACCCGGCACGCAGCCTGCTGCCCGACGCGGGTGAACTCCAGTCACCGCACGGCCTGTTCCTGGTCGCCCGGCTGCACGGCGACCCCGTCGGCTGCGCCGGCCTGAAACTGCCGCCCGGCGCCCCCGCCGAGATCAAACGCATGTGGGTGGCCCCCCAAGCCCGCCGACTCGGCCTCGGCCGCCGATTCCTGACCGAACTGGAGGCCCGAGCCACCGAGCACGGCCGCGACGCCCTGCGCCTGGACACCAACAAGGCACTCAGCGCCGCGATCGCCCTGTACCACTCCTGCGGCTTCGAAGAGGTCGCCCCCTTCAACGACGAGCCCTACGCCGACCACTGGTTCGAGAAGCGGATCACCGCGGCGCCGTCGGAGTGAGAACCGGCGGACGAATGGCGCGCGGCCCTGGGCCGGGGCTGAGAGCGCGGCTGCAGGGACCGGACGGCGCCGTCGGCGGGTTCTGGCGTCATGCCCGCTCTCCCTTCGCGGGAGCAGGATGGGCGTCGTGCCGCGGCGCCGTAGGGGCGGGTACGGGAGTGGGGTCGGCCGGGGTGTGGCAGATGTAGGAATCGGTGTCGAAGCGGCTCAGTTGGCGGGTGAGTCGTCCGGTGGACCATGGCCAGGCGAAGGTGTTCCGTCCGCTGGGGCTGAAGTAGTAGCTGGTGCAGCCGCCGGAGTTGTACACGGTGGTCTGCAAGGCCTCTTGCACCGCTGTGTTGTGTGCGGCCTGCGCGGCCGGCCGGACCTCCAGGACTCGGTGGCCGTTTTGGTCGAGGCGGGCCAGGGCGGCGGTGAGGTACGTCAGCTGGGCTTCCAGGACGGTGATCGCGGAGGTGGAGCCGCCGAGCAGGTTCGGGCCCAGAAGCAGGAAGAGATTGGGGAAGCCGCTGACGGTGGTGCCCAGATGCGCTTGTGGTTCGCCGTCCCAGGTCTCGTGCAGAGTCCGGCCGCCCGTGCCGTACAGGCTCCGGGCCAGCGGCAGTTCACCGATGCGGAAGCCCGTCGCCGTGATGAGAACGTCGGCCTTGGCCACGGTGCCGTCGGCGCCGACGATCTCGTCCCCGCGTACGGCCGTCACAGCAGTGGGATGCAGGCGGACATGCGGCTCGGCCAGGGCGCGGTAGAAAGTGCTGGAGGTCAGAAGACGCTTGCAGCCCAGCCGGTAGTCCGGGGTGAGCGACTGGCGCAGCCCTTGATCACGGACCGCGAGCCGCAGATGCGCGCGGGCTCCCGACTCGATGAGGCGGGCGATCGGTGGGTGGCGGAAGGCATAGCCGAAGCCTTCCTGTAGTGCGTACTGCCCGGCGCGCAACGTGGCACGGGCACCGGGCAGGCGGTCCAGCAAGCTGTTGAACACCGCGGGTACCGGAAGGTCTGGCTTGGGCAGCACCCACTGCGCGGTCCGCTGGAAGAGGTGCACGGCCGCCGCCCGGCCCGCGATGGCCGGGACGACCTGGACCGCGGAGGCGCCACTCCCGACCACGGCCACACGCCGCCCGGTCAGGTGGACGCCGTGGTCCCACTGGGCGGTATGGAGCACGGGCCCTGTGAAGTCCTCGATCCCGGGGACGTCCAGGTGACGTGGTACGTGCCACGGTCCGGTGGCCAGGACCAGTACCGCCGCGCTGTAGGGCCCGTCGCTCGTCTCCAGTAGCCAGCGCCCGGCCGCCGCATCCCACCGGGCGCCCCGCACATGCACCCCGCAGCGCAGGGCATCGCCGAGCCCGTACCGCTCGGCCGTCGTCCGTAAGTAGGCGTGGATCTCCGGCTGCCCGGCGAAGACCCTGCTCCACGCGGTATCCGGGGTGAACGAGTAGCTGTAGAGCGTCGAGGGCACATCACAGGCGCAACCCGGATAGGTGTTCTCCCGCCAGGTTCCACCGAGTTGCGACGCCTTCTCCAGAATGACCACATCGCGGAACCCGGCCTCGCGCAGCCGGATGGCGGCCCCGATACCGGAGAACCCCGCTCCGACGACCACGACGCGTACGTCCTTGGCAGGTCGCGTGGCCTGCGCCGGGATCACAGGCCTGGTCCGGTCAAGCGGAAAGCGGACGGGATTCGGTCTGTTGTCTTCATCGTGGTCAAAGGCGGACCTCGTGCATCTGGGCCTTCCTTCCGTCGTTTCCGACATCTACCGGCGAGCTTCGTCGTGATGCCCAACCATGATCCCGAAGCGCGCGCCCGGCCGCTTTCGGAAGCCGACGACGTCACTCGTCCGTGGCACGGGGTGCTCGCGCGCGCAGTCCTGGGACTTCCCGGCTCCGCCGGCCGTCGGAACCGGACGTAGTTGAGGAGAGTCCGGACCAGTGAGCCCAGGGGCCCATGAACCCGTATTCCACCGGTTGAGCAGGATGTGCACATGACGGACGGCGAACACTGGCTGACCAGGCGGGCAAAGGGCGGCGTGGCGTCGAAATCGCAGACCGTGGGGCCCGGGTGGTGGCGATGGGACAAGGATGCCAAGGGCCGGTCCTCCTGGGCGCGTGGACGGGTTCTCGCAGCGCTTGCCGTGCTGGTCTCCGGGCTGATGGCCTTCCATGCCGCCGTCCCCAACACCATCGGCCACCTGGGAAGTCTGTTGGAGGCGTTCCTGCCCTGGCTCGGCCTGGCCGTCCCGATACTGCTTCTCCTGGCCCTGCTGCGCCGCTCAGCGACCGCGCTGGTGGCCCTGTCGCTCCCCATTGCCGTCTGGGCACAGCTGTTCGGCGGGCCGTTCCTTCCCGGGGCGCGCCGCGCACACGACATGACGGTGCTCCAGCACAACGTCAGTGACGAGAACGCCGATCCGGCCGGCACCGCGAAAGCTCTGACGGACGCCCGGCCGGAACTCATCGCCCTGGAAGAGCTGACACCCGCCGCGCTGCCGCGCTACGAGAGCGCACTGGCATCCGCGTACGCCTATCACGCAGTCCAAGGCAGCGTCGGTCTCTGGTCGAAGTACCCGCTGACGGACGTGCGCGTGTTGGACATCAAACCGAAGGGGATCGACGCGAGCTGGAGCCGGGGGCTGCGGTCCAGCGTGCGGACGCCGTGGGGCGAGATCGCGGTCTACGTCGCTCATCTGCCGTCGGTCCGCGTCCGGCTGAACGGCTTCGATTCCGCCTATCGGGACGAAAGCGCCGAGCTGCTGGGCGTGGCCCTCGCCGCCGAGGAGCTGAACACGGTGATCCTGCTGGGTGACCTCAACGCAACGGTGGACGATCGCGGGTTGGCCCCACTCACGGCGCCCATGAATCTGCCGCCTCGGGACTTCGCCTTCAGCTGGCCCGCTGCCTTCCCCGTTTCCCGGATCGACCAGATCATGACCCGCTCGGCGACCGTCACCGACGTCCGTACCCTGCCCGCCACGGGCAGCGACCATCTCCCGATCACCGCCGGCATTAAGCTCGCCCCCTGATCGCCGAGCATGCCCGTTCGCGGCACTTGCTCTCCCGCCTGTCCTTCTGCTGAGGAGCAGCTTCCGTGGCCGTCGTCCCCGCTCGCCGTCTGGCCCTCCTCGGGGGAGGCTTCTCCACCGACGACGACGGGCTGTTGGACGACTGGGTGCTGAGCCACGCGCGTACCCCTGGGCCACAGGTGTGCTTCGTCCCCACGGCCAGCGGGGACGCCTCCGCCTACATCGAGCGCTTTCTCGACGCGTTCCGGTCACGCTCGTGCGAACCCTCCGTCCTGCCGTTGTTCCAGCGTGAGCTCGACGACGACGCTCTGCGAACCTTCCTGCTCGCTCAAGACGTCGTGTACGTCGGCGGCGGCAGCCCGAGTCCAGCGGACCGCCGCCACCCTGTTGGAGGCGGCCGCCACCGTCCCCCCGGCAGCGTCTCAACGACCTGCTCGCCCCTGGGCGCCCGGCCCCGCTCCGGGCACAGGCAGCCCGGATCATCCGGGCCGCAGGCACCTGGGACCGGCTGGAATTGAACCTGCGGCTGCTCCACGACGCCGACATGGCTGCCGCAGCACACCGCGACGTCCGAGCCTGGGCCACCTCGGCCGCAGCAGCCCACAGCCGGCCCACGGACGAGCAGCGACGGAGCCTTCTCGACCTGCTGCACGACGCGGCCACCTCCGTCGACGACGAGGACGTCAGGATCATCCGCTTCCTCCTCACCGGTACGGGGCGGCCGTAGCGGCAGCATCCGGCTGACGGGGAAGCCCTGGCACAGGAGCAAACGCCTGCCACTTGCGGAAACCTCGGCGCAAGACGACCCGGCCGGCCATGTTGCCCGGGACAGCGCATGCTTGCTGCCGCGACGTCTCTCAGTTCCTGATGAGAGGATCGTAGCGGTGGCCCTCGGGCGTGAAGATGAGGACGAAGTCCTCTCCCATTCGAACAGCTACCTCCCTCAAGCGGGCCAAGACTTCCGCCTGGGCCGGCAGGTCGAGGCCAAGCGCTGCGGCGCCACGGTCTCTCCTGGCCACGAGATCCGGCATGTCCTCCAGATACTCGGCCGCGAGCTCGCGACTCTCCTGGTCCGTGAATGCCTGGCAGTCGCGCCACCAAGGGGCGACCAGCAGCAGCTGCAGGAGCTCGGGAAGGCCGATCGCAATCAGAGCCGCACCTCCTTCGGAGTCGGCATAGAGGATTGGACGCTCCTCGCCACCCTCACCGCAGAAGAAGTACGTGCCCCCGGCTCCGTTGCCGGCGAAACCCTCGAGCGTGGCACCCGAGGCGAGGTGGACGTCTTCGACATGGTCGTCTCGGTCCAGGTCGAAATCACCCGGCCAGGCGAGAAAGCGGGCTGCTTCGTCCTGCTCGCGGACGGCAGCGATCAACGAGTCCATGGGCGGCACCTTACGGCTCACTGGGTTGACGAGAATGATTGGGAATCAGTCGGGGATGGCGGCCCGGTCGAGGAGCGATTCCATTTCCGTGATCGGCAATGCCGCGTTGGCCGCCGCTGTCGTGCCTACGGCGGAATCTTCCAGCAGCTCCACGAGACGCGACACTGGCAACCGCGGATCCTGGGCCGCAGCCGTGCGGACGCATGCGTCCGGGTCCCGGCTCAGCCGCTCGACGAGCTCGGGCGTGGCCTCAGGGTCGCGTACAGCCAGTGCGCGGGCCCGATGGTCCGCCGCGTCTGCGAAACGTGGTGCGAGGCCGGCCGCCGGGAACCCTATTGCATTGATGAGCATGTATACGGCCCGGTGCGTGCCGTGAAGGTACAGATCGAGCAGTAGCTCAGCAGGTGGCTTCGGGTGGTGCTCCGCGAGCAGCAGCCGGACGGTGAAGTCCTCGTCCTCCGCGAGTAGTTGCACGCAGTCGTCGGGCAGTTGAGGACAGACCGCGGCGCTACGGCGCAGCCAGGTGTGGGCCGATGTTGCGCACTGGCGCAGGACCTCTGGTTGCTCACGTGCGTCCCAAACCCACCGCAGGGCGTCCAGCCGGTCCTCGGGACCCACTGTCCAGTCGATCGCGGCGCGTTCCTGTTCCGAGAGTCCGGGGCGGGCGGAGACGGCGAGTCGCACATGGGGGTCTTCGTGCGTGGCGAGCCGCGCCGCGAGATCGGCGGGGAACGTGGGGTTGCGCGCGAGGGAGGGGAGCCGTTCCCCTTTGGCCAGCAGACGCTCGGCAAGGACCCGCGTGAGCCGGCCGTAGGCCAGCACGTCCGACAACTGCCAGTCGTCCGCGAATGCCTCGACGAGTTCGGCCGTACGCTCCTCGTCCTCGTGCATGACCTGCAGTGCGGCTGTGGTGCGCACCGAAGGATCGACATCGCCGAGAAGCGAGGTGCGCACCTCGTCGGAGAGTTCATCCCAGACACGGCGGCAGGCCGCCGCCCGGAACAGCGGGTTCGGGTGAAGGGCGAGCGGCACCAGTACGTGCGGCGGCACGGTGGCTGAGTCGGCCGTCTCCTGCTGCACATGGTCGCGTTCGTGCTTCAGCAGCCGTTCGTATGCCCAGTCCGGCAGCGGCTGCGCCGTTGTCCGGTACGGCTGCGGACCCACGGCGACCAGGATGGCGTCCGACGCCGGACCGTCCAGCAGGCGGGCGCGCACTTCGGGATCGGCTCCACAGCTTTCGGCGAGCAAGGACCGTATCCGCCGGTCGGGATGGACGAGCATGGCCTCGGCCACCTCGTCGGGCAGGTTCCTGCGCCAGGCGAGTCGTTTCCCGATCCAGTAGTCGTCCAGCACAAGCAGTCGAAGCAGTACGGTCGCAGGAGCCGCCGGATTGCTCGCGAGCCCCGGCACCGCGTGGTGCACCGTCAATGTTCCCCCACTGTCTTCACCCCGCGCCCCGCCACCCCGGGCATCGGGGCTGGTGGGTTGGGAACGAACCGTCCCGCAGCGGCCCGCTCCATCGTCCACCATGCCGCGTAACCGCAGTGCTGGGCGGTCCGAACCGTCGACGGATCACGACTGGTTGTGTAATCCGCTGGAGTCAGTACTGATCCCGCCTGGCGCAGTCGCAGGCCGGCGGGAGTTGAACGTATCGCTGAGGGCGGTTGGGCCGCAGGTCTGCCGCTGCGCGCTGTCGTGCGCGAACAATCTCACCTGACAGGGAGAGCGCGGAGGCGAGGACGCCGAGGAGGCCGTCTACGGTGAGGAGGATCAGGTCCATGGGAGGGATCCGTTCTCCGGGACCCCCCTGGCGCTGAGGCGCCGGCCCGGATTCGACGGTCCGCGTCGTCGGCCCCCGGGGTGTTCCCTCGCTCCCCATGATGACGACCCGCGCTGATTTACGCCAGGGCCTCTCCCTTCGAAAGTCCCGCAACGACAACTTGCCCTCAAGGCTGGGTAAGTCGCATGCTGCGAGCGATCGGTGCGCAGTGGGTCGGTCCGCGGGGGAGTGCCTCACGGGGGCTTGGGCGGAGTCGAGTGAACCACATGGTGACCGGTCGTCGTAGGGTCCCTACCGTCGTGCGGGCGGCCTTCGTGGCGCTTGGACTGGCCGCCGCCACCGGCTTGTCGGTCTGGCGGACCTCTGTTGGCGCTATGAGGCGAGCGCAGAGCTCAGCAGCTCTTGCGACTCCTGGTCATAGGCCACGAGCCTGATCCGTTCAACGTTTGTCGACGTGGACAGGAGGGCTGAGACTGCGATCTCTGCCGCCGCCTGCGCGGGGAACCCATAGGCACCGGTGGCGATCGTTGGAAAGGCGATGCTCTTGGCACCGAGTTCGTCTGCAACCTCAAGACAGCGCCTGTAGCACGAGGCAAGTACCTCAGCCTCGCCGTAGTTGCCGCCTTCCCAGACCGGGCCGACGGTGTGGATGACGTGGCTGACGGGCGGGTTGAGGTCGAAAGCGGGCGTTGCCATGGCGTCGCCCGCCTCACATGGACCGATTGCGGCACCGGCTTCCGCCAGGCGACGACCTGCCGCCCGATGGATAGCGCCGTCAACGCCACCGCCGCCCATCAGCGACTCGTTCGCCGCGGTGACGATGGCGTCTGTGTCCTGGAGCACAATGTCACCCTGCACGACCTCGATCAGAGTCATGTCCTGATCGTCTCACCAGGGCCAAACGAATACTGGTGCCTACCCAGATGCCCCGGATTCCTCAGCGGGCGGGCGCGGGTCACAGCATCTCGAGGGGCTGTTCGCGCGCTGGGGGCGGGAAGGCCTTGTCGAGGGTGCGGAGGTCGTCGTCCGACAGGTGGAGGTCCAGGGACGCGTGGTTCTCCTCGACGTGGGCGGCGGTGGAGGCCTTGGGGATGGCGATGACGTCGTCCTGGCGCAGCACCCAGGCCAGCGCCACCTGGACCGGGGACATTCCATGGGCGGCGGCGACGGTTTGCAGGGCCTTGTGGCCCAGTAGACGGCCCTGTTCCACGGGGGAGTAGGCCATGATCGGGATGGAGCGTTCCCGGCAGTAGGGGAACAGATCGAACTCCGGGCCGCGCCGGGAGAGGTTGTAGAGCACCTGATCGGTCTGCGGCAGGGCGCCGTCGGGCAGCTCCGTGAGGTCGTCGACGTCCAGGTTGCTCACACCCCAGGCGCCGATGCTGCCTTCCGAGACCAGTGATTCCAGGGCCTCGACGGTCTCGTGGAGGGGGATGCCGCCCCGCCAGTGCAGCAGGTAGAGATCGATTCTGTCCGTCCCCAGACGGCGCAGGCTCGCATGGCAGGCGTCGACCGTGCCCTTTCTGTCGGCATGGGACGGCAACACCTTGCTGACGAGGAAGGCCTCGTCCCTTCGGCCGCGAATCGCCTCGCCGACCAATTCCTCGGCGGCGCCGCTTCCGTACATCTCCGCCGTGTCGATCACCGTCAGCCCGAGGTCGAGGCCCCGCCGGAGGGCGGCGATCTCCTCGGCACGCCGTGCGGGATCGTCCCCCATGCGCCACGTGCCCTGCCCGAGGGCGGGCACCCGGACGCCGGAGGGGAACGTCACGGTCCGAGCCTGTGCCATCGTCTGCTCCTTGTCGGCCACGAAGGCCTGTCGCCAGCGGGTGATCATCATGATCGCAGCCCGTTGCGCCATGTACGTTCCCGTCGAGCTGAGGACAACCACCCGGGCGGCTGTAGCGCTCGGCGGCTGCTTCGTCCCGTACGGCTGCTTCGTCCCGTACGGCGGCCGCTCCCCGTGCGGCCAGGCGCGACGCAGGCAACCCCGGCGCCCGTCCGGTGCGGTGGCGCGGCGTCACGCAATGGAGAAAACTCAAGTCCTGCGAGCGGGAAACAGCCCGGTGCAATGAGCAAGGCGTGACGGAGGGTGTCCGATGTCGAAACCGCCGCTTCCCGACGATGCAGTCGCGATGTTGACGAAGGCCAATTCGGCCGTCGTCACGACTCTGCGGTCGGACGGCCAGCCCGTGTCCACGGCCACCTGGTACCTCTGGGACGACGGCCGGGTACTGGTCAACATGGATGAGGGCCGCAAACGGCTGGAGCATGTGCGCAACGATCCGCGGGTGACGATCACCGTGCTCGACGAGAGCAACTGGTACACCCACATCAGCATCATCGGCCGCGTCGCCGAACTGCGCGAGGACAAGGACCTGGTCGACATCGACCGGTTGTCCCAGCAGTACCTCGGCAAGCCTTACCCCCGGCGGGACCGCCGCCGATTCAGCGCATGGATCGAGATCGACCGCTGGCACGGGTGGGGCACCTTGAAGGACACCGACCAGATCGGCTGATGCCCGGCCGCGGGCCTGGAGATCTGCCTTCGGAACGGCCGCGCGTGCGGCCCGTATCAGGCCCGCGCGGCGGAGGCGGCGCCCGAGGCGTCGGGTTCTGCCGCGGCGCGCAGCTGGTCCAGGTCCAGGGTGCCGTCCGTGGCCTCGGCGTCCGCGGGCAGGGCCAGGGCCTCCGTGACGTCGGCCGGCAGGGGTGTGAGACCGAGGAGACCGGTGACCAGGGTGGTCGCCAGGCGGTGCCATGACGGGGCGCGTCGCAGCATCGCGTGGTCGCTGTCCCGGATCGTGATGAAGCAGGTGCGGGCTCCTGCCTGGCGGGCCCGGGTGGTGAGGGACCGGGTGGCCTGGGGGCTGGTTATCCGGTCACGGCTGCTGTGGATCAGGACCGTGTCGCGGCCCGCGAGCTGGGTGAATGGATCGCCTGGCGGGCACCACGGGGCGAGGCCGACCACTCCGGTGACCAGGGGATGACCGGCGGCGCGGAGGGCGGCGCGGCCGCCCATGGAGTGGCCCAGGAGCACCACCGGGATCCCTCCGGTCTCGTCCTGGAGGGCGTCGAGGGCGCGCACGGCATCGTGGAGGGGGTCCTCGCGGGCGCCGTTCCAGCCACGGTGGGTGTACGGCGTGCTGCGGATCAGTACCGGTCCTCCGTTGTCGCCGCCCGGATCGCGGGTGGCCCGTGCGAGGTGCCGGACGAACGGGCGCATCCGTACGGCGGGCAGATTGAGCAGGCCGGGCGGCGGTGGCTTGAGCCCCGTTTCGCGACCGCCGTGCAGGATGAGGACCGCTGCCGACGGCGGTACTGGTGCCACATGAACCTCCTGATCGGGGCGCGGGACGGATACCCCCGCACTCCCTATTCGGATCTGACCGGCCTGCGGATGGGTCCGGTCCGTGCGGGCGGCGCGCCCGAGCAGCTGCCCGCACCTGGCCACGATACTTCGGCGAGGTGACTCACCCGTTCGGACCATCCGGGAGCCGCAACGGCAGCCACGACCGTCGGGTCGTGGCGGGCGCAGAACCGGAACCGCTCCCGCCGGCGAGGGAACAGGCGGGAGCGGTGTGTGCGCCCCCCTTGTCGCTCAGCACGGGGACGGCACGGCCTTCCGGAGGGAAGGTCCGACGCCAAAGGCGTCCGGTCTCCCATTTGGCGGTCATCGGCGCCGGCCGCGCAGGCGGATGAGGGAAGTTCGCCTGGAAGAGTGCTCAACTCGGCATCATGTCCTGCTGCCTTGGAGGCGGGCGGTGGTGAGCGGCCTGGGGATCCCCGGTCATTGTTCCCTGATCCCATGATCACATGGCGTAGCGGGTGGTCTTCCCACCATGCTGGCGTCCCGGCTCCTCGACGGCGCGTCAGCACCGCCGCGAAGAGGCCTTCCGGATGCCCCTCGTCGTCGGAATGGGAAAGGTCTCGATGTCCAGTAAGCAGGTGTTGACCGTCATCGTGTTGGTGTCGGTCTTCTCGTGGAGTGCGGTCATGGCCGCGCTCGGGCAGCTGACCGCGGTGGCCGCGTTAGTGCCCTCGCTCGCGTTGCTGGTGCAGCAGGTCGTCCATGCGTCCGCCTGCGGGAAGCCCGAATCCACCGCCGCGGGGGCCGGGCCCGTCGCGGGGCCGGACGAAGGTGCCGCCCGGTGAGTCCCCATGCGATTCCGCCCGAGCAGACCGAGGGGGAGCCTCCCATCCGGCGGGGCCGGAAGCCGGAACCGATCACCGACCAGGCCGGCACCTCCCACCGCGCCTGGCTCGAGCCGGTGCGTACCCGGCTCTTCACCAGCGGCTTGACGCTCGACGACCTGGTGGAGCGCTCGGGGTACTCCAAGACGCGGATCTCGGAACTGTTGCGCGGCGCCGGCCGGTACCCGCGGTGGGAGATCACCTACAGCGTGATCCGGGTGCTGGGCATACCGGCCCGTCCGATGCGGCGCCTGTGGGTCGCGGCGGCGCGCGAGGCGCAGAAGAAGAAGGACTGGATAGAGGGCTGCATAGCGGAGGTCCCGCCGTCCAAACGGCCCGACGTCCGGCCGCTGGACCACCAGGGCTTCACCGACACCCACCAGGCCCCCTACACCTCCTACGCCAAGGCGCTCCTGCTCACCGACGAGCGGGCCGCCTGTGTGGTCCTGGAGACCTTCGACATCCTGTGGCTGTGCTGGGACGAGGCACTGGGGAGCTCGAACGTCCAGCGGTTCGCCTGGAGGCTCCTGCGGGCCCGGGTCATGGCGCGCACCCCGCACATCGACAACCACCCGCTGCTGGCCGCCGCCGCCTTCGCCACCGTCGCCCAGGACCGGGCCGTGGACCCCACGGCCCGCTTCGCCCAGGTCGGTGAGTCGCTGATGCTGTTCGACGCGGTCAGCCGCCTGCCGGACAACCAGATGGACGTAACGATCCTGCGCTACCTGTGCGGCATGGACACCACCGTCGCGGCCGAGGTGCTGGGCGTTCCGCTGGCCTCGGCGCGCTCCGACGACCGGCACGCCAAACGCACGCTGACCGAGACCCTCAACCTCCACGACCGCCCGGGAGGCGCTTCCCTATGACGTCGATCGATCAACTCCTCGCCCGCGCGCTCCTGATGACGGAGCCCGGGATTCCGCACGACGTCGTGACGTACGAGGACGTCTACACCTCGGCCGGTTCGCACGACGTTCTGTCCTGGCCGTCGTCGAGCCCCTTCAACGAGAACCCTCCCGGGCGGGACGCGGCCTACGATCTGCAGACGCTCTGCGAGACCGTCGTGACCCAGACCGCCGCGACGTCGCTGAGCGACTTCGTCACCGAGCAGCTTCCGGAGCCGCGCGGTGCCCGGGTCCTGGGCTGCATCCTGCATCTGGCCGACTCCGAGGACGGTGCCCGCTTCTGGTGGCAGTACGCCGCCGGGGCCGGCGACGACGTCGCCTCCTACTGCCTGTACCTGCACCACCTCGCCCTGGGGGAGACCCACGCCGCCGCATGGTGGGGTGAGCAGACCGGTATCGACACCCAGCCCGCGCCGGAAAAGGTCAACCTTCCCGGCTACACGGACCCGGCCGACAACCTCGACCTCGACTCCAGCACCCCGACCGTCCTGCGTATCCTGGGCCGGCTCCTGAGCCCGGCCGACCGTTCCAGAACCGAAGTCGTGACCGCGGTGATGGAGTACGTCCCCAGCGCCGTCGCGGCCGGCTACGCCGACAACCCCGACTTCGAGATCCCGCTGCCGGGGCCGCACTTCGCCGATCACATCGCGATCATCCTGGCCGCGGCATCCAGCGTCGGCGGCGCCGTCTGCCAGCGCCAGAAAGCACGCTCGCCCTCGCTACGTCGGCGACCCGACCACACACGCGCCGACGCCGCACCTGACGACTCCGCCCGCGGTGGGCACCGGTGACGCAACGCCCCCCGGAATCACGGCCATTGATCCATTCTGCAGGCGCTCCGATGCCACTGGCTCCGCACTACCGCTCGCCCGACCGACCCTGTTGACTTGTCCGCAGGAGGCGCCGTGCTGACCGTGCTGGTGATCGTGCCGCTCTGGCCGTGCTGCTCACGTGGGGCATCGGCATGCCGTCGATGTACGGGCTGCCGGATGGCCCTGTGGGGGTGCGTCCTCCATGCCTGCGCGCTCGCGGTGCTCGTCGCCGCCCTGGTCGTGACCTGGCAGGCGCGGGGCGCGCATTGCGAAGCGCACCCGGCGAGCAGGCCAGTGTCAGCCCGCGTTCGACGGGGATCTCTGACGCCGCGCGGCAGCGCGCACGGTGAAGCCGGTGTGCGGCCGGGGGAGCGGCGCCGGCGCTACGCGATGGTGAGGACGATCTTCCCGCGTACCCGGCCGGACGCGCTCAGCTCCTGGGCCCGGGCGGCCTCCTCGAGGGGCAGGGTCTCGGCGATCTGAACGCGTACGGTGCCCGCCGCCGCGAGTTCGCCGAGCTCGGCGAGGTCGGTGCCGGAGGGTGTCATGCCGAAGAGTTCGTAGCGCAGGCCGCGGGCCGCGGGGGACTGTGGGGTGACCCGCTCGTCGGCTCCGGTGCCGTTGACGGCCAGCAGGAGGCCACCCGGGCGCAGGGTCTCCAGCGAGCGGGGGCCGTAGTCGTCGTTCATGGAGTCGAGGACGACGTCGACGCCGCGGACGGTCGCGGCGAAGTCGGCCTCGCGGTAGTCGATGAGCTCGTCCGCGCCGAGCGAGCGCAGCAGTGCGTGCCCTGGGCCACTCGCGGTGCCGATGACGTACGCGCCGTGCGCCTTGGCGATCTGTACGGCGAGATGGCCCACGCCGCCGGACGCGGCGTGCACCAAGATGCGCTGACCGGGCTTGAGTTCGGCCGCGTGCACCACCGCCTGCCAGGCCGTCAGCCCGGCGATGGGCAGTGCGGCGGCGGTGATGTGGTCGAGGGACGCGGGCTTGAGGGCGAGCGCGGGAGTGGGTGCGACCGTGTACTCGGCGTAGGCGCCGTTCGGGCTGGAGAGGGCGGCGAAGACCTCGTCGCCGCGCCGGAACCCGGTCACGCCGGGACCGACCTCGGCGATCTCGCCCGACACGTCGAAGCCGGGGGTGATCGGCGGCTGTCCCCACTTGTCGAGGATGCCCTGGCGGACCTTCCAGTCGACCGGGTTCACACCGGCGGCGCGCACGCGGACCAGGACCTCGCCGGGGCCGGGTACCGGGCGCTCCAACTCGACGAGCCGAAGGACTTCGGGGCCGCCGAAGGACTCGTAACGGATGGCACGCATGGCTTGCTCCTTGCGGAAGAGAGTGATCGGTTCCAAGGAACATCCTGCGTACGAGTGGTATCTCTTGTGAAGAAGGCACTTTCTTGGTACCTAGGTACCTTATGGATACCAATCCGTCGGCCGGACTCCCCATCTACCAGGCCGACTGCCCGGCCCGTACCGTCATCGAGCTCCTCGCCAACAAGTGGGTCTTCTTCACGCTCATCCTGCTGCGCAGGCACGACGCGCCGATGCGGTTCAACGAGATGCGGCGGCAACTCGGCACCGTCACACAGAAGATGCTCGCGCAGACCTTGCGCTCGCTGGAGCGCGACGGCCTCGTTCGCCGCGAGGTCTACCCCACCGTGCCGCCTCGCGTCGAGTACTCACTCACTCGACTCGGCGGCGAGGCGGCACGGTTGGCCCTGGCCATCGGGGACTGGTCGCAGGAGCACCTCGGGGAGATCGAGGCCGCGCGGTGTGCCCACGATACGAAGGCGGCGGCCGCACCGCAGCCGCTCCTCTAGCGGCGGCTGCGGCTCCCTTCGTCGGCCAGGATCGCGTCCAGCGAACGGTCAGCGCACGACGTCCACGAAGACCGGGTTGGTGTAGAGCCAGGTGTCCAGCCACGGGTCGCCGTTGCCCGGCTCGTGGGTGATCGGGCCGTGCGGGTCGATCGACGCGCCCAGCAGCCCGGGGCCGTTGCGCTTGCCGTCGCTGCCGCGCAGCCGCAGGTAGGACGACTCCTCGGCGTGGCCCAGGGGGATGCGCAGGGTGTAGCGGCCCCTGCGGCCCGAGACGTCGGCGCTGTGCACGACCCGGGTGTCGGGTGCGCGCCACGCGTCGCGGTCGGCGACCGGGCCGCGGACGGCGCCGCGGATCACATCGAGGTGGGCCAGGCCCGGCACTTCGCCGTGGTGGTTGGGGCGTGAGGCGGTGGTGACGGTGACATTGAGGACGATCCTCTCGCCGCGGCGCACCCGCAGCCGGCCGCCAAGAGTGACACCACGGCCGGAGCCGTGCTCCCTGTTCACCCGGACGTCGATGCCGTCGACGAGCTGGCCGTGGTCGACCCAGACGCGGCCCGCCCGCATCCCGGCCATCACGTGCCGGTAGCCGTAGTGGGTGACGCCGACGTGGGTACGGCTGAACTGGCCGGGCCAGAAGTCGCTGCCGGGCTGCGGCTCCGTGGTGTTGACCGGGTCCGGGAGCCGTCCGGTGTTGTCGAAGTTCTGGCCGGGCAACCAGTCGCCGTTCTTCCAGGTGTCGAACGTGACCCGGTGCACGTCGGAGTTGGAGGTGACCGAGAAGAGCTTGCCCTCGGCGAGCATGGCGTCCCACAGGCCGCCGACCGTCGCGGTCGCCCAGTCGAAGCCGCCGTACGTCTGATAGGCCTCGCGAGGATAGCCGGGCCAGGAGTTCTCGGACGGGGAGTTGTCGTACTCGCCGCGGTGGCTGGTCGAGCCGCGCTCCGGCATGGCGGCGCACTGGGCGCCGGGCGCGCCCTCCATGCCGATCATGATCCCCGGAGCCGCGTCGCGCCAGGCGCGCATCTCGTGCGGGGAGTCGATGCCCAGCCGCAGCGGGTGGTTGGCGAGGACGAGGACGTCGTCGACGTAGCCGCTGCGGCGCTGCTGCTCGAGCCACTTGATGGCCTTGACGGCGTGGGCTTCGTTGCGCGGGGTGTCGGGGTGGCCCGGCGCGCCCGCGGTGTAGCCGAGGAGTTTGCCGTCGAAGGCCTCCTCGAAGCGCGTCAGCAGGTCGACCTCATGGCGTCCGGGCGGTGAGAAGACGGTGCCGTGCTCGGCGCCGGGGATGTACCACTCGAGGCCCTGGAAGATCAGCGTGCGCCGGTTGTCGCGGCGGGCCTTGAGGATCTCGCGGTGCTCGGCCTGGGCGCCGCCGGCCCTGGCGTGTCCGAAGTTGCTGTGCTCGGTGAGGACCATCCAGTCGAGGCCGTACTGGGAGGCGGCCCGCGCCAGCTGGGAGAAGGTGTACTTCGCGTCGTGGCTGTAGACCGAGTGGACATGGTGGTCGCCGACGAGATAGGCGAGGTCCGGGTCCCCGCCGCCGTCGGTGTGCGCTTCGGCCGTGGTCGGAGCGAGCAGGCCGGCCCCGGCGAAGGCCGCGCCGAACAGGCCGGCGCTGCGGAGCAGCCGGCGGCGCGAGAGTCCCTGCGGGTCGAGCGAGCCGACCGGTACGTCGGGGTCCGCCCAGGTCGGGAGGGGCTGATTCGATCGCGCCATGAGGTGTCTCCTTGAGGGGTGGTGCCATGTCGGCGGTGGTGCTGTGAGGTGGTGCTGTCAGGTTGCGAAGTGGGTGGGGTCCGGTCAGGAGTTCATGAAGTCGCGCACGGGCAGCGCGCGTTCGGTGATCCTGATGTCCCCGATCCAGCCGTGCATCAGCTGGTCGAGGACGCCCCCGTACTCGTAGGCGCCGAGCAGCCAGGGCAGTCCGAGCGTCGCGAGACCGTTGGTACGCGTCGCGGGGTTGCGGGCGACCCGGCAGCCGTCGACGTACAAGGTGGTGTGCCTGCCGTCGTTGACGACAGCGACATGCCACCAGGTGCCCCGCGCCAGCTCGTGGCTCCAGTTGGTGACCAGGCCGGGCTGGTCGAGCGGCGCGGCCGCCCACTGGAGGCCCGGCCCGTCGGACAGGGACAGGGTGGCGACGGGCTCTTCCGGGTCGCCTGCGGTCTTTCCGGCGGCGCCGAGGGTGCCGCGGCGGCTGAGGATCGAGGCCCACGCGTGGTGGCCGGCGTCCCAGTCGGCGGGGAGCTTCACGAAGGCTTCGACGGTGTAGCCGGTCCGGAAGGTCTTGCTGTTGAGCGGGGCGTCCTTGGCGGTCTGCAGATACGCGCCGTGCAGCGGGGGCTTGCCGCCGTCGAAGTAGAGGCTGCCGTGGCCCGGCTGGTCGGGGTGGTGGTCGGCGGACCAGCGCAGGGCGTCCGCCGGCGAGCCGGGAACGGGCCCCCGGGTCAGGTGGTTGCCGTGACCGGACAGGTCGTCGACCCGCAGGGCGGCGTCGGCCGGGGCGCCGTCCGAGTGCGGGCCGTCGAACCGCCAGTACGCGACGGTGCCGGGCACCAGCAGCTGCGCGGCGGGGCGGGGGCCGCGCGGGGTGACGGGTGCGAAGCCGGCGAAGCGCTGCTCGAAGTCCAGCGGCACGGAGAAGCTGTCCTGCGGCCCCGTGAGCTCGATCTCGCGGCGCTCCAGCTCGTTGAGCCCCTCGCCCGCGCGACCGACGATCCATGGGGAGACGGTCTCCACGTCGATGGTGTTCCTGGCGAGGTCGAAGCGGTAGAGGCGGATCATCGCGCTGCCGCCGTAGTAGCGGTTCTGGTAGTTGGTGATGTGCAGATGCACGTCATGGCCCGCCGCGTTCCTTCGCGTGGTGCGGGCGGCGGGCCAGTAGTGACCGTTCAGGGTCAGGAAGATCTGGTCGTTCCCGGCGATCAGTTCGTCCCACAGGTGCCGGCCGTGCTCGGAGAACTCGGCCTCGTTGCCGTCCCGGTCGGCGTACACGAGCTCGTGGGTGGTGAGGATGACCGGCGTCCTCGGGTGCTTCCGGATGACGTCCTGGGCCCAGGCGAGTCCGGCGGCGGACGGCCGCCAGTCGAGGGCGAGGACGAGCCACTCACGGCCCGCGGCGCGGAAGAGGTGGTACGTGTTGTAGCCGTCGGGTGTCGCTCCGCCGAAGGTGGGCAGCTTGCGCAGGCGCCGCGGGCCGAAGGCGTCCAGATAGGGGGTGGGGCCGCGCTGGTCGTCGGTCGACGAGTTGATGTCGTGGTTGCCCGCCAGGACGCTGTAACCGACGCGCCGCCGGTCGAGCAGCTCGAAGGCCTTGCTCAGCGGCCCGAACTCCTCCTTGAGTCCGTGCTCGGTGAGATCGCCCAGGTGGGACAGGAAGGCGATGTTCTCGTCGCGTCCGTGGTCGAGGATGTAGCGCAGGGACGCCTCGACGGGCGCGGCGTTGATGCTGGCGCCGTCGAAGAGGTACTGGGTGTCCGGCATGACGACCAGCGTGAAGCGGGGGCTGTCGGGGTCGGGGCTCCGATTGGCAACGTTGTCAGCCGTCTCCTGTCGGGGCAGGGCGGCCGCGGAAGCGGCGGTGGTGAGCCCTCCGGCCGCTGCGGCCGCGGCGGCACCTGTGAGTCCGGTGACACGGAGGAACGTACGACGGCTGGCTCCGGTCGGGAGGGCACCGTCGGGCTGGTGGAGCGGACTGCACATGGAGGTCTCCGCAGGCGTTTCGTCGGGTGATCGCTGAGCACGCTAGGCGAAAGACTCGTGCACGACGGGGCCCGGGCGACGACCTCATGGCGAAGACTGCGTGAACGGGTGGGCGAAACGAAAGGGCCGCACGTCCCGACGCCGGGACGTGCGGCCCTTTCGTTTCGCCCACCCGTTCACCCACGACGGCCGGGGCCGGCCGACGTGGTCTCGGGAGGATCGTCAGCGGTGGCCCAGCACGTTGACCACCCGGCCGTTGGGGTCACGGACGAAGAACCGACGCACCCCCCACTCCTCGTCCTGCAAGGGGTGCACGATCTCCGCACCGCTGTCCCGCATGACCGCGTAGGCCGCGTCCACGTCGTCCACTTCGACACTCATGTCGGGCGTGACCGGCGCGGTCTTGTCGTCGGCGATGAAGCTGATCTGCGCCGCCGGACTGGACGGGGAGGCGAGCGTCATGATCCAGCCGTGGTTCATGACCTCCTCGAAGCCCAGCAGGCCGTAGAACTCCCGGCTCTCCGGCACCGCTTCCGACCGGACGTTGGGCACGACTCGGCGAACGGCCATCGCAACTCCAAGTGAGAACAGATGTGTTTCCAGGATTCTCCAGGACGCCTACGACACACCCGCCGCACCACGCTCCCGTCACAGCCGGCTTCGCAGCCGCTGACGGGTTACGAGAGCTCGACGGTGAAGTGTTCCGAGCTGAGCGACTGCAGGAAGTCCGCCGCGTCGGGGATCGCGCCGACGGTGATGACTCCGACGGGCGGCACGGGACTTTCGAGGAGGCGCCGCGTCGCTTCCACCACGATGGGGGCGGTGACCGCGTAGATGTCCTGTCCGCGCGCGACCGCGCGGCGCCGCTCGTCCCCGGACCGGACGATGACCTCGACGAGGAACTGCTGGTCCGACCGGACCCCGGTCGGCTCCGTCAGCTGGGTACCGGTCAGGTCCTCGAGCGGGGCGATCGTCATATGGCTGCTGATCTCGGAGACGTTCAGGTGATGCGGGAGGGTGACGCTGTCCGCGGTGGTGAAGTCCGCCTGGACGCGCTGGGTTCCGAACGGTTCGGGGAACGTCCATTCCGTGGTCGCGGGGTCGTCGGAGCGCAGTTCCAGCCGGCCCTGGCTGAAGACCAGGCGCTTGCTGTCGCGGCGCGCGTCGGAGACGTAGCCGGTCGCCACGGTTCCGTGCGTGGGACGCCAACTGTCCAGGGCATAGGCGATGGATACCTCGTCCGCGGCGGGCCAGTCTCCCATCGCCGCAGTGGCCAGGAGGTCGACGAGACCGCCGTAGAAGGCAGCTGCGGGAACGATCGCGATCCCCGCTTCCGGTGCGGCCTTCGCGTACTGGTCGACGGTGGTCAGAGCGACTTCCACCTCGGCCGCCACGTCCAGGTAGGGGATCCCGGCCCGCAGGGCGGCGTCTATCACCGGCGTCGCCGTGGCGGCGAAGGGCCCGGCAGCGTTGATGACGGCCGCCGCACCGACGAGAGCGCGGTCCAAGGAAGCCGGGTCGTCGATCGACGCCGGGCGGGTCTCGAGGTCGTGGTTGTCGGCCGCGAGAACCGCCAGCTTCCCGGCGTCCCGGCCGGAGAGGATGGGGGTCCATCCACGGCGGAGCAGCTCAGCAACGACGAAGCGCCCGGTGTGCCCGTAGGCCCCGAAGACGGTGACCGTCGGATTCGATGTCATGGCGGAACTCCTGGTCATGGTGTGGATGGAACGGTTCGCTCGCCGACCGCTGGACACCATCCTGGTCTCGTCGCATCCCCTGCGGCAGTGGCAAGAACGCCACATGATGCTAGATTCGTGCCATGCAGAAGCCCCACCGCATCGTCGTGCCGCTCACCGCGAACGTCCCGGTGTTCGAGGCCGCTGTCGCGTTCGAGGTGTTCGGCCGTCCCCGACAGGACTTTCCCGTCCCCTGGTACGAAGTGACGCTGTGCGCGATGGTGAGCGACGGTCCGGTTCGCACGGCGGAGGGGCTGTCGTTCGACGGTGCGGATCTCGCGGAGCTGGAGCGGGCCGACACCGTGATCGTCCCGGCCTGCGCCGACCTGCAGGGCGATCCGCCGCCGGAGCTGCTGGGAGCTCTGCGCAAGGCCTACGCGCGAGGGGCCAGGATCGCGTCCATCTGCACCGGAGCGTTCACCCTGGCAGCAGCGGGTCTGCTCGACGGCCGCCGCGCCACCACCCACTGGATGTACGCCGCCGAACTCACCCAACGGTGGCCGGCGGTGAAGCTGGACCCGAATGTGCTCTACACCGAGGACGAGCGGATCTTCACCTCCGCGGGTGAGTGCGCGGGACTGGATCTGTGCCTGCACCTCGTCCGGCTCGACCACGGCAGTCGCGTCGCCAACACTCTCGCCCGCCGCATGGTCATCCCGCCGCACCGCGAAGGCGGCCAGGCCCAGTACATCGACCAGCCGGTGCCGGCCGGCGAGTCGACCAGTCTGGCTCCGGTGCTCGACTGGGCGCGCACTCAGCTCCACCGCCCGCTGACGATCGACGAGCTGGCCCTGCGGGCGGCGATGAGCAAACGCAGTTTCCTGCGCCACTTCCGCGCCAGTACCGGAACCACGCCTCTGCAATGGCTCGTGCACGAACGCGTCGCCCGCGCCCGCGACTTGCTGGAGACCACGAACGACACCGTCGACCGCGTCGCCGAACGATGCGGCTTCGGTTCGGCGCAGAGCCTCCGCGTGCACTTCACCCGGATCAACCAGACCACTCCGTACCGGTATCGGCAGGCGTTCGATCCGGCGCGCTGACCGGTCGTACCGGGGGCTAGCCCTACCTGAGCTGGGCAGTTAGCAGGATCGTCCGGGCGGTCGCTTCCGGAAATGCTGGACCGGTACACACAACTGGTCCCAGTGATTCCCCAGGAGTTGGCGCGTGAGCGAGCAGACATGGCAGAAGTTCCGTTCTTCCGGGCGACCGCAGGAGGGTCGGCGCAGAGTCGTGGCGGCCGCCGCCGCGGTGGTCGTGGGTGTCATGGCGATGGGTGCCCTGGCGCCGCCCGTGGCGTATGCCGCCGGAAGGCCGGACACTGTTGCCTCAGGCCGCTCGGACAGCGTCCAGCAGGGTCTGAACGCGCTGGTGCACTCCGATGGACTGCCCGCCGCACTCGCGAGCGTCCAGGACCGTTGGGGTCACACCCGCACCTACACCGCGGGGGTCGGCGATGTGGCCAGCGGATCCGAGGTGCCCGTCGACGGGCAGGTGCGGATCGGCAGCAACACCAAGGTGTTCACCGCGGTGGTCGTGCTGCAACTGGTCGGCGAAGGGAAGATCCGCCTCGACGCCAAGGTCGACACCTACCTGCCGGGCGTCGTACGCGGGGAGGGCATCGACGGACGCCGTATCACCGTCCGCCAGATCCTCCAGCAGACCAGCGGACTTCCCAACTACACCAACTACCTCGGCGACGACGTCCGGTACTTCGAGCCGCGCGAACTCCTCGACCTCGCCCTCCAGCACAAGGCCGACTTCGACCCCGGGAAGAAGTGGGCGTACAGCAACACGAACTACGTGCTGGCCGGCCTGCTCGTCCAGAAGGTCACCGGCCGCTCCATCGCCGAGGAGATAGACCAGCGCATCATCAAGGAGATCGGGCTGCGTCACACCTACTTCCCGGCCCCGGGTGACGCCACCATCCGAGAACCCCATCCCAAGGGTTACTACCAGGATGCAGCGGGCGCGCCGCTGGTCGACGTCACGGAGATGGATCCGTCCTGGGCCTGGTCGGCAGGTGGGATGATCTCCACGAACTCCGACCTCAACCGGTTCTTCACCGCGCTCCTGGGCGGCCGCCTCCTCCCGCCGGCCCAGCTCGCCCAGATGCGTACCACGGTCCCGGCCGGATACCCCTTCGCCTCCGGCGCCCGTTATGGACTGGGGCTCGTGAGCACACCGTTGTCGTGCGGCGGTGTCTACTGGGGCCACGGCGGCAGCTTCCCGGGGTACGAGACCCGGGGCGGCGTCACCAGCAAGGGCCGCGCCGCCAACGTCGCGGTGACCATTCAGCCGACCGACGAGGCAGCCATGAAGCACGTGGAGAGCGTCGTGGACACGGCCCTGTGCGGCCGCTGAACCACGATCAGTGGTCTGGCCTGTTGATGCAGATCAGGGTCTGCTGACCGTTCGCGACGAGCGTCCGCTCGCCGCCCTGGACGCCGAACACCTCCAACTGGCACACGGTCAGGGTCCGTCCCGACCTGAGAACCGTCCCAACGGCCTCAAGGTGCTCGCCGACGGCCGGTGCCAGCGGGTTGATCCTGTATTCGACCGTGAGCACCGAGGTGCCCTCGGGGAACAGAGTGAATGCCGCGTAGCCACCGGCGCTGTCCGCGACAGCGCCGGTGGCTCCGGCGTGGAAGCAGCCGTGCTGCTGGGTCACTCACGGCGTTCAACGGACATGGCGTTCAACGGGCGGTGATCCGGTGGGGATTGTGCGGGACCGGTCAGCCGATCAGTCCCTCGGCGAGGAGGCACCCGCCGATGACGATCATCATGGCACCGGAGGCGCGGGTGACCGCGCGGGCCGCGTCTTCAGCACGGTACGCGCCAGCACGCCGACGGCGAGGTAGACGACAGCGCACAGGGTCATGTGGAGCGTCCCGAGCAGGCCGGTCTGCGCGGCGACGGGCCAGTCCGCCGCAGGGTCGATGAACTGCGGGAACAGCGAGAAGTACAGCAGCAGCGCCTTGGGGTTCAGACCACTGATCCCGGCGCCCTTCAGCATGATCTGCCGGCGCGAGGCGGCCACGGGCTCGGTGGACGCGGTCAGGGCGGCAGGCCGGGCCAGTACGCGACTACCTCCTGCGCGTGGCCACCACCGGCCTGGCCGCCTACCAGCAGCTCTACGACCAGCGACTGGCCACTCTGCCGGGCGTCCAGCGACTGACGTCCACCCTCGTCATGAAGGGCGTCGTCGACGACCGTCCACTGCCCGAATAGCAAGGCTGCTGCCCATGATCCCGGGCTGGACCGCCGGCTGACGCGTCGGCCTGATGTTGCGCTGTCCGTCATGGCGGTACGGGCCACCTGGTAGCATGCTTTGCATGGTAGATGGTTATGCAAGCATCCCTGGAGCAGACGGCCGAGTGGCGAGTCAGCTCCGTAAAGGGGTGCTGGAGTACTGCGTCCTGGCGCTGCTCCGGGACGGCCCCCGCTACGGGGTGGAGCTGTTGGCGGAGCTTGCCCGGGTCGACGTGATGGCGACCAGCCAGGGCACGATCTACCCCCTGCTGTCGCGCCTTCGGCGCACCGGACTCGCCGACACCCACCTGCAGGAATCCGAGAACGGGCCGCCGCGCAGGTACTACACACTGACCGACGCCGGCCGCAGCGCGCTGGAGGAGTTCACCGCGAACTGGCCCTCCTTCCGCACCGCCGTCGACCACTTCCTCACCCCCGGAGAGACGACGTGAACGACACTCTCGCCCACCCCCTCGTGCAGGCCTATCTGTCCTCGGTCGGACAAGGGGTCGTGGCGCTTCCCGACGTCCGCCGCCAGGAGCTGCTGGCAGATCTGCGGGAGCACATCGAAGTGGCGCTGGCGGACGCCGACACCGTCGACGAGGGCAGTGTGCGCCGAGTCCTGGACCAGCTGGGGACGCCCGGGGAGGTCGTCGCGGCCGCCCTGGCCGAGGAGGCCGGCAGCGGCCCTGTACCGGAGAGCGGCAGGCGCACCGCGATCACCCTGTGTCTGATCGTCGTCGCGCTTCCGGCCTCACTCATTCCGGTGATCGGACCGTTCTTCGCACTGGCCGCCATGATCGCCGCACTCGTACGGCTGTGGAAGTCCCCGCAGTGGGTACGACGGGAGAAGCGTCAGGCGACGCTGCTCATGCTCTCGCCGGTCATCGCCGTCCCCGTACTCGCCGTCGTCTTCTCCGTGGCAAGCGGCGGTCTGACTCCGGTCGCGTTGATGGCCGCCCTGCTGGCGGCAGTGCCCCTTCCGGTGGCTGCGGCGGTCCGGCTGCACCGATCAGCCGCCCGGGTCCGGCAGCAACTTCGCTAGACCCGCGTGCCCGGTTTCCGGCTCACGCTGCACCGCCACGACCGTGGCGGTGCAGCGCCGCCTTCCGGGAGCCCGGCCGACCTGGGGCCGTGGAAACGTCGACCTAGGGGCGTGTCGCCGGTCAGCTGTAGGCGTGGTGACTGCCCGGCATCGCTGCCTCGGGCTCGTCCGGGCTCGGCTCCGTGGCGGCCGGGACCGTGCTGACCGGGGCCGTGACAGCGGCGGGCGCGGGACGGCAGGTGAAGCCGAGTCGGGTCATGGCCCGGGTGATCTGCTCGGCGGTGAAGTCACGCCGGTCCTGTCGGGTGAGGATCTGGCCGACCTGCTTGACGGGGTAGGTGCGGCGACTGATGATCACGGATTCTCCGGTGACCGGTTCGGGCTTGATGCCCTGCATCTTGTGCAGCACCTCGCTCTTCATCAGGTCGAACGGGAAGCCGGCGATGATGCAGCGCATAGTGCCTCAGCAAGGAAGGGGGGTGGTGGTATAGCCCAGAGTCCCACATCAAGTCCCGTTCAGGAAGGACCGACTGAAGGAAGGGGAACCCGCACCGAGGCACCGTCTGTGCTATCTTTATGCCAGTTGCAGTTGTGGTACCCATGAACTTTGTGTGCACTCGACGGGCGTGACCCGCGGGTGCATTTTTTGTTTGGCCGGTCATCTCCGGATGGGCTCATCGCGGCGACGCGGACTCCGCACAGTGCGGGTTCCGGTTCTGCCTTGTCTTAAGGAGACACACATGGCTACTGGCACCGTGAAGTGGTTCAACGCTGAAAAGGGCTTCGGCTTCATCGAGCAGGACGGTGGCGGCGCTGACGTCTTCGCCCACTACTCGAACATCGCCGCCCAGGGCTTCCGTGAGCTCCAGGAAGGCCAGAAGGTCTCCTTCGACGTCACGCAGGGCCAGAAGGGCCCGCAGGCGGAGAACATCGTTCCCGCCTAAGCACTGACGCGCATCAAACGGCCAGGGCCCGCTCCGCAAGGTTGCGGGCCCTGGCCGTCGCTTGCACGTCCCCCAGCCCCCCGTTCAGTGCCGAGCGGGGCAGGGCCGCTGCAGCATCGGTTCCACGCCGTATGGCAGGCGGCTCCGCGGTCCACGACCGCGATGTGCTCACTGCCCCGGACCCGCTCGTTACGGTCCAGTTTCCGGCCGCCATCTCTGGCAGTGCCGCTCGTGGCGAAGTGTGTTCGCGCGGTTGATTCCGCGCCGCTTCGGTCCCGTCTCGTTCTTGCTCATTCTTCCGGTTCGTCTCTGCGATGCCTTCGTGCGGCGTGTTCGCTGCTGGGGCCTCCTGGATACGTGCCGTATCCAGGAAGGTTCTCCGTGAACCCCGTTCGTTCCAACCGCTCGTATTCCAGCCCCAGTTCCACCAGCCGCGGCGGCGCCTCCAGCGCCGGCGGTTACGGCCGTTCGGCGCCGAGCCGCTCCGGTGCGCCGAGCCGTTCCGGCGGTTACGCGGGCTCCGGTGGCTCCGGCCGTTCCGGCGGTTACGCGGGCTCGGGCCGCTCCGGTGGTTCAAGCCGACGCCCGTCCGTTCAGGGCGAGTTCGCTCTTCCGGTCACGCTCACCCCGGCGCTGCCCGCGGTGGAGAGCTTCGCCGCGCTGGACATGCCGGCCGCCCTGCTGGCGACGCTGGCGCACGAGGGCATGGCGGTGCCGTTCCCCATCCAGGGCGCGACGCTGCCCAACGCCCTGGCGGGACGCAACGTGCTGGGCCGTGGCCGTACCGGTTCCGGCAAGACCCTCGCCTTCGGTCTGGCGCTGCTGGCCAGGACCGCCGGTCAGCGCGCCGAACCGCTGCAGCCGCTGGCTCTGGTCCTGGTCCCGACCCGTGAGCTCGCCCAGCAGGTCACCGACGCGCTGACCCCGTACGCCCGCTCGCTGCGCCTGCGGA
>NZ_JAAGLX010000074.1:0-29430 GCF_010548325.1 Streptomyces sp. SID13666
GCTCGGCGACGGCCTGCGCGCTGAGGTCGTGCCCGGCGTTACCGGCCGGCGGCCGGGCCGCGGTCGCCGCCGCGCCCTGGCCGAACTGCCCGGCGCTGAACGGCCGCGGGGCGGGCGCGTCGGGCCGGGAGTGCGTCTCGTCGGGGTGCCGGCCGGCCCACGGCGCGGTGAAGCCGTCCGTGACGGCGCCCAGGGAGTACTCGCCGGACTCCTCCACCGGGTCGGCCGCGACGAGCGGGATCGACCACTGGGTCGCCGCGTCGCCCGCGTCGGCCACCGGCGGCAGCATCGCCGCGAAGGAGACGTGCATGGTCTGGTCGGGGTCGTAGTCCCCGCCGCCCGGCACGGGCTGCCACGTGCCCGGGGTGAGCGGGGTGCCCGGCTGCGGCTGCGGCTGGTCGGTCATGCCAGTGCCCTCCCGAGCGCTCGGCGGGCCAGCGCCGCCACGGTGCGGCGCAGTTGTACGGCGGCGGGCGGCAGCTCGACGGCCTCGGCCCCGTCCGGCCCCGGCACGGGGTCCGGGATGCACGCTCCGGCGACGTACTCGCCGAAGGCCGTGCACGCCTCGGGGGCGAGCAGCCGGCCGCCGTCCCAGTCGATCAGTCCCGCGACCCACCGCTCGGCCTCCAGCGGCCGCAGCGGTACGGGCGCCACCGCGCCCACCGCGCAGCGCACCCCGCGCCGGGCGGGGTCCAGGACGACGGCGACCGAGGCCAGCGCCCGGCCGGGGCCGGTGCGGCCGGTGGCCTTGAGGAACGTCTGCGGCGCGTGCAGCAGCGGTACGCGCACGAAAGCGAGGAGCTCGCCGGGGCGCAGCGGGTCCATCCCGGTCAGCAGATGGCTGACCGGCAGTTCCCGGTTGCCCCCGGGGCCGGCCAGGATGACGCTCGCCTCCAGCGCGGCCAGCACCGGCAGTGCGTCGCCGGTGGGCGCGGCCGTGGCGATGTTGCCGCCGAGGGTGCCCGCGTTGCGGATCTGCGGTGGTCCGGCCGCGCGGGCGGCGGCGGCGAGCGCCGGGATGAGCGCGGCGAAGTCGGGGCGGCCCATCCGGGCGTGGGTGAGGCCCGCGCCGAGCAGGGCGTGGCCGTCGGCGTACTGCCAGCCGCGGATCTCGCTGATCCGGCCCAGACCGACGAGCCCGGCCGGCCGCAGCAGCCCGGAGTTGACGGCCGCCATCAGGTCGGTGCCGCCGGCCACGGGCACGGCGCTGGGCGCGGCGGCGAGCGCCGCCACCGCCTCGTCGAGCGAGGACGGCAACGTGACGTTGCGTGCCGTCTGCTGTGCATTCGTGCTCACGCAGCTGCCCCTTCCCGGCTCTCCGCCGTGCGGTAGCCGTACCGTACGTGCTGACAGCCCGGACGTGGCAACTCTGGCACATGTTCCGCGATGGTCAACGCGAGGGTCCGCGAAGTGCGGGCCTGCCCTCCACGGGAGGGGATGCCCCGTTCTGTCGGGTATCACCCCAGTGTCGGGATTAACGCTCTTCGAGGGTGTTGCGAAGATACGCCAATCCACCGTGCCAGGCCCGCCCTTGCGGGGGACAGATGTTGCGGTATTGCTCACACGATCGGGGGTGGTCCGTCGATCGGGCGTCCGAGTACACCCGGGCGCCGCTGCCACGGCAGCGGACCACCGGGCGGGCGGTACTCCACACCGAGCGCGTCAAGTCGTGCGTAGTGGACTTCCATTCGGCGCTCGAAGTCCGGCCAGTCCCGCTCGGCGGGCGCGGGCAGCTCCGACCAGGCCACCTCGGCGACCGCCGCCAGCCGCGGGAACACCATGTAGTCGACGACCCGCGGTGAGTCCATCACCTCGGTCCAGGCGTTGGCCTGGGTCCCGATGACGTGCGCGGCCTGCTCCTCGGTGAGCTCCGCGGGCACCGGCTCGAACCGGTAGACGTCCTCCAGGGTGCGCACCCGCGCGATCGGCACCGGCTCGTCGGCCCGGTCCGACTGCCGCCAGTCCAGATAGACATGCGACTCGGGGCACATCACGACGTCGTGCCCGGCCCGCGCGGCGGCGATCCCGCCCTCGTAGCCCCGCCAGGAGGAGACGGCCGCACCAGGAGCCAGGCCGCCTTCGAGGATCTCGTCCCAGCCGATCAGCCGGCGGCCGCGCTCGGCGAGCCAGCCGTCGAAGTGCCGGATGATCCAGCTCTGCAGCTCGTCCTCACCGGCCAACCCCAGCTCCTTGATCCGCGCCTGCGCGGCCGCGGAGGCGCGCCACTGCTCCTTGGGGCACTCGTCGCCGCCGATGTGGAAGAACTCGGACGGGAACAGGTCGAGCAGCTCGGTGAAGACGCCCTCGTAGAAGCGCAGGGTGCTGTCGGCGGGGGCCAGCACATTGGGGTTGACGCCCCAACTGGTCAGCACGGAGAGCGCGCCGGTGTCGACGACGTCGGTGTTGCCCAGTTCGGGATAGGCGGCGATGGCGGCCTGCGAGTGCCCGGGGATGTCGATCTCGGGCACCACGGTGATGTGCCGCTGCGCCGCGTAGGCGACGATCTCGCGGATGTCGTCCTGGGTGTAGTAGCCGCCGTGCGGCCGCTCGTCCCACAGCTCGGACTCCCGCAGCCCCACCTTGGTGCGCTCGCGCCAGGCCCCCACCTCGGTGAGCAGCGGGTAGCGCTTGATCTCCACGCGCCAGCCCTGGTCGTCGGTGAGGTGCAGATGCAGCACGTTGAGCTTGTGCGCGGCCATCAGGTCGAGATAGCGCAGCACCGCGTCCTTGGGCATGAAGTGCCGGGCCACGTCGAGCATGAAGCCGCGCCAGCCGAAGCGCGGTGAGTCCTCGATGTGGCAGAACGGGATCCGCCACTCGCGGCCTTCGAGCGGTGCGCGCCGGAAGGCGTCCGGGCCCAGCAGCTGACGCAGCGTCTGCGCGCCCCAGAAGACGCCCGCCGGGCCGCCGCCGTAGAGATGGACACCGGTCGGCGACACCATGATCCGGTAGCCCTCGGGGCCGAGATCGTCGGTGACCATCTCGGCGACCGTGATCCTGATGGCGTCGGTCTCCGAGCCGTTGCCCGGCGCGAGGCGGTGACCGGTGGCCGCTCCGAGTTCGGAGCGCAGCCATCTCTCCGCCCGCTCCGTGCCCGGCCCGGCGGCCAGCACCGTGTCAGGTCCGAGGACGAAGAACTCGTCCCCCGAGTCGTCGGACACCTGGCGCGGGGCGGGGATCAGATCCATGACCGACATCCTGCCCCGCCGGCACCGAATTGGCATAGACCAATCAGGCGTAGACCTGCGGTCAGTTCTTGCCGCTCTTGTCCTTGTCGCCGCCACCGAGGGGCATCGTCTCGAAGATCTCTTTGCACATCGGGCAGACCGGGTACTTCTTCGGGTCCCGTCCCGGCACCCAGACCTTCCCGCACAGCGCTACCACCGGAGATCCGGAGAGCGCACTCTCCATGATCTTGTCCTTCTGGACATAGTGTGCGAAGCGCTCGTGGTCGCCATCGCCGTGCGACACCTGCGGGGTCGGCTCGACGAGGGTGCCAGTACCGGCCCCGCGTTCGGGCTCAAGAGTGCTCATAACCGTCAAGCCTAATTGAGCGACGGGTCGTCCGGGTACGTGGCCACCATCGCCAATTCATTGCGTTGCCGCCTGAGCACGGAGCGCCACAGCCGTTCCGGGTCCGGTGAGGACACATCACCCGGTTCCGACTCCACGACGTACCAGGCGCCGTCGACCAGTTCCGCCTCCAGCTGACCCGGCCCCCATCCGGAGTAGCCGGCGAAGATCCGCAGGGATCCCAGCTCCGCCGCGAGCAGTTCCGGCGGGGCCTCCAGGTCCACCAGGCCGATCGCGCCGTGCACCCGCCGCCAGCCCAGCGGGGCGTCGTCCCCGTCGTCCCAGGACTCACCGGGGACCACGGCCAGCCCCAGGGCGGAGTCCAGCGAGACGGGGCCGCCCTGGAACACCACCGGAGGTGACCCGGCGAGCACCGCCCACGGCTGGAGCACATCGCCCACTCCGACCGGGGTCGGGCGGTTCAGCACGACGCCGAGCGACCCCGCCTCGTCGTGGTCGAGAAGGAGTACCACCGCACGGTCGAAATTCGGGTCCGCCAGAGCCGGCGTCGCCACGAGCAGCCTGCCGGTGAGCGAAGTGACCTCCGTCATGGTCAACATGATCCCGCATCCCGGGCCGTCGCGGGGTGCCAACGACCGGCCCCGGCGTAATCGCGCAGCGTGCGGGCAGTCGAGCGGTGGGCCCCGCCGGCCCGGGGCGCCCTGTACCGGCTGGTAACCAGACGGGCCGGAGCGGCTGTAGCGAAGTCATGACACAGCTGGCGCCTCCTGGGCTTACAGGAGTTCCCTGTAGGCGCATTACCATTTCTTCTTGGTGCCTGCGGGGACCCCGCCCATTTTTATGACTGTCTCCAGGAACGCGAGATCCATGACCGACGCTTCCGACGTACTGCTTGTCCATGGCGGAACCCCGCTCCGGGGCGAGATCCGTGTCCGCGGCGCGAAGAACCTCGTGCCGAAGGCCATGGTCGCCGCCCTCCTCGGCAGCGAGCCGAGCCGACTGCGCAACGTGCCCGACATCCGCGATGTCCGCGTCGTGCGCGGGCTGCTCCAGCTGCACGGCGTAACGGTCCAGGCCGGTGAGGAACCGGGCGAGCTGGTGCTCGACCCCTCGCACGTCGAGAGCGCCAACGTGGCCGACATCGACGCGCACGCCGGATCCTCCCGGATCCCGATCCTGTTCTGCGGCCCGCTGCTGCACCGCCTCGGGCATGCCTTCATCCCGGGCCTGGGCGGCTGCGACATCGGCGGCCGGCCGATCGACTTCCACTTCGACGTGCTGCGGCAGTTCGGCGCGACCATCGAGAAGCGGCCCGGCGGCCAGTACCTGGAAGCCCCGCAGCGGCTGCGCGGCTGCAAGATCACGCTGCCGTACCCGTCGGTCGGCTCGACCGAGCAGGTGCTGCTGACGGCCGTGCTGGCCGAGGGCGTCACCGAGCTGTCGAACGCGGCGGTCGAGCCGGAGATCGAGGACCTGATCTGCGTTCTGCAGAAAATGGGCGCGATCATCTCGATGGACACCGACCGGACGATCCGGATCACCGGCGTCGACAAGCTCGGCGGCTACAACCACCGCGCGCTCCCGGACCGCCTGGAGGCGGCCTCCTGGGCGAGCGCGGCGCTGGCCACCGAGGGCAACATCTACGTCCGCGGGGCCCAACAGCGGTCGATGATGACGTTCCTGAACACCTTCCGCCGGGTCGGCGGCGCCTTCGAGATCGACGACGAGGGCATCCGCTTCTGGCACCCGGGCGGCCCGCTCAACGCCATCGCGCTGGAGACGGACGTCCACCCCGGCTTCCAGACCGACTGGCAGCAGCCGCTCGTGGTGGCGCTGACGCAGGCGTCCGGCCTGTCGATCGTCCACGAGACGGTCTACGAGTCCCGGCTGGGCTTCACCTCGGCGCTCAACCAGATGGGTGCGCACATCCAGCTGTACCGCGAGTGCCTGGGCGGCTCCGCCTGCCGGTTCGGCCAGCGCAACTTCCTGCACTCGGCGGTCGTCTCCGGCCCCACGAAGCTGCAGGGCGCCGATCTGGTCATCCCCGACCTCCGCGGCGGCTTCTCGTACCTGATCGCCGCCCTGGCGGCCCAGGGCACCTCCCGGGTGCACGGCATCGACCTCATCAACCGCGGCTACGAGAACTTCATGGCGAAGCTCGCGGAGCTGGGGGCCAACGTCGAGCTGCCGAACCCCGTGAGCGTCTAGCACTCCCCCGGACGGGCCCGCGGGCCCGTCCGGAGCCCGGACACAGCAAGGGCGGCCATCCCCCCGGGGGGATGGCCGCCCTCTGCCTTGCCAGTCGGGAACTACTTGCCCTTGGCGGCTTCCTTGAGCTTGGAGCCCGCGGAGACCTTCACGCTGTAGCCGGCCGGGATCTGGATCGGGTCGCCGGTCTGCGGGTTGCGCGCGGTGCGAGCGGCACGGTGGGTGCGCTCGAAGGTCAGGAAGCCGGGAATGGTGACCTTCTCGTCGCCCTTGGCGACGATCTCGCCGACGGTCTCGGCGAGAGCGGCCAGTACGGCGTCGGCGTCCTTACGGGTCACCTCGGCGCGCTCGGACAGAGCGGCCACCAGCTCACTGCGGTTCATATCTTTACTCCCGTGTTCTTTCTGCCAGGGGGGCGCGAGCTTGAAGCTGATGCTGCCTCACTGCCCGAGTTGCATCCTGCCCCCATATATGGGGGGAAAGCCAATCCGGCACCCGAGCGAGTCGCTGAAAAAGCGGCTCGGATGCGTTGCGATGACCCAGTGTCGTCACACAGTGGCCGTCGAGTCGGTTGCCGCGCCCATCGCCTTTGCCGCCTTCTGAACGGCTCCCGCGACGGCGCCCGCCACCTTGTCGTTGAAAACGCTGGGAATGATGTAGTTCGCGTTCAGCTCGTCCTCGCCGACGACATCGGCGAGAGCGTGCGCGGCGGCCAGCATCATCTCGGTGTTCACCGTACGGCTCTGAGCGTCCAACAGGCCGCGGAAGACACCGGGGAAGACCAGGACGTTGTTGATCTGGTTGGGGAAGTCGCTGCGGCCGGTGGCGACCACCGCGGCGGTCTGCCGGGCCACCGCCGGTTCCACCTCGGGGTCGGGGTTGGCGAGGGCGAAGACGATCGCGCCCTGGGCCATCGCGGCGACATCGTCGCCGGTCAGGACGTTGGGGGCGGAGACGCCGATGAAGACGTCGGCACCGCGCACGGCCTCCTTGAGGGTGCCCGTGATGCCCTCAGGATTGGTGTTGTCGGCGATCCAGCGCAGCGGCGACTCGGGGTCGGCGTCGACGAGGTCGGGGCGTCCCGCGTGCACGACACCGTGGATGTCGGCGGAGACCGCGTGCTTCACGCCGGCGGCGATGAGCAGCTTGAGAATGGCCGTACCGGCCGCGCCCGCACCCGACATGACGACCCGTACGTCGCCGATGTCCTTGCCGACGACACGCAGCGCGTTCGTGAGCGCGGCAAGCACCACAATGGCGGTGCCGTGCTGGTCGTCGTGGAAGACCGGGATGTCCAGCATCTCCCGCAGCCGGGCCTCGATCTCGAAGCAGCGCGGCGCGGAGATGTCCTCCAGGTTGATGCCCGCGAAGCCCGGCGCGATGGCCTTCACGATCGCCACGATCTCGTCGGGGTCCTGGGTGTCGAGGCAGATCGGCCACGCGTCGATGCCGGCGAAGCGCTTGAAGAGCGCCGCCTTGCCCTCCATGACCGGCAGGGCGGCCATCGGGCCGATGTTGCCCAGGCCGAGCACCGCGGAGCCGTCGGTGACGACGGCGACGCTGTTGCGCTTGATGGTGAGGCGGCGGGCGTCCTCGGGGTTCTCGGCGATCGCCATGCACACGCGGGCGACGCCCGGGGTGTAGATCATCGAGAGATCGTCACGGTTGCGGATGGGGTGCTTCGACTGCATCTCGATCTTGCCGCCGAGGTGCATCAGGAACGTACGGTCGGAGACCTTGCCGAGGACGACGCCCTCGATGCCGCGCAGCTTCTCGACGATCTCGTCGCCGTGCGCGGTGGACGTGGCCGCGATGGTCACGTCGATCCGGAGCTTCTCGTGGCCGGAGGCGGTCACGTCAAGACCGGTCACCGACCCTCCCGACGACTCCACCGCGGTGGTGAGCTGGCTGACCGCGGTCCCGCTCGCCGGGACCTCCAGCCGTACCGTGATCGAGTACGAGACGCTTGGCGCCGTTGCCATCCTGACGACCTTCTTCCGCTGCCTGCTGGTTCAAACGCTCTGCCGCTCGATCGTTGCACCTACTGGCCGGTACGCGTAACCGTGACCTTGGCAACGGAAAGATACTTCCACCATGCGAGAAACAGGCTGAATTTTCAAGCCCGGACTGTGACCTTGAGCAAATTCCGGGTTGTCGGCAGATGCGGGAAGCAACCCACGGGACGGTTTGTTAGCCTGGGTACGGCACCGGCTCGATCCAAGCCCCCGGGCCCAACCTTAGGCGCTTCGAGCGCCCACTTGCCGCGAGGCGAGCATGGCGGGTCGGTGTCACCAACGTCCGACGGGCGCCCCTCTCACGAGGGGCGCCCGTCGTCGTTCCACCACCGCCGTCCGGGACCCGATCAGGTCCCGGACGGCGGCTGCCGTCAGTCCCGCAGCAGGTCCGGGACACCGGACCCGTCCGGGCTGTCGCGCTCACCTGAGAGCACCGTGAGCCGCTGGGTGGCGCGGGTCAGCGCCACGTAGAGCACCCGCAGTCCGGCCGGCGACTCGTCGGCGATCTCCGCCGGGGAGACCACGATCGTCGCGTCGTACTCCAGGCCCTTGGCCTCCAGGCTGCCCAGCGCCACCACCCGTTCGCCGAGCCCCGCCAGCCACTTGCGGGCCTGCCCGCGGCGGCCCATGGCCACCACGACGCCGACCGTGCCGTCCACGTCGGCCAGCAGCAGCTCGGCCTCCGCGCGCACCGCCGCGCCCAGATCGGCGCCGGCCACCGCGAAGCGCGGCACCAGGCCGGTGGAGCGCACCGCGCGCGGCGACTCCATGCCGGGCATCGCCAGCTGCAGCACCTTCGCCGCCAGATCGGCGATCTCCGACGGGTTGCGGTAGTTGACCGTCAGCGTGAAGCGGCGGCGCGGCCGGCTGCCGAGCGCCTCCTCGCGCGCCTGGGCGGCCTCGTCGGGATCCGTCCAGGAACTCTGCGCCGGGTCACCGACGATCGTCCAGGTCGCGGTCCTGCCGCGGCGGCCGACCATCCGCCACTGCATCGGCGTCAGGTCCTGCGCCTCGTCGACGATGACGTGCGCGTACTCGGTCCGCTCCTCGTCGAGCCGGTCCGCCCGGTTGCGGCGGCCGCCGCCCATCCGGTCGGCCGAGGTGGTGACCTCGTCGAGACCGGTCAGCATGTCCAGCGGGTCCGCGTCGCGCTTCTTCGGGCGCGGCGGCGGGCCCAGCAGCGTCTCCAACTCGTCGAGCAGCGCCACGTCGTGCACGGTCACACCGTCGCGGCGCAGCGAACGCGCCACCCGGCGCACCTCGGGCGGGGTGAGCACCCGGCGCGCCCAACGGCCGAGCCGCTTCTCGTCGGCCAGCGCCGCCAGCACCCCGCGCGGGGTGAGGATCGGCCAGTAGGCCTGCAGGAAGTCCAGGAACTCCGGCTCCGTCGAGATGTCCTCGTCGAAGCCCTGGCGCTCCTCGGCCGCCAGCTCCTGGTCGTCGAAGCGGCGTCCGGCCTTCCGCCACAGCGCGTCCAGCAGCAGCCTGCGGGCGCGCGGGCGCAGCAGGTTCACGGGGGCGGTGCCGCCCAGCACGTTGTGCCGGATCGACGACAGCTCCTGCTCGCCCAGCTCCAGCCGCCGCCCGAAGGCGACGACGCGCAGCGTGGTGCGGGAGACGCGCTGCTCGGCCCCGTTCTCCTCCTCGTCGTCCTCGAAGAGCGCGGCCTGCTGCTGCGGCCTGCCCGCCTGCGGGGCCTCCAGCGCGCCGCGCGCGGCGTTGCGCAGCACCTTCAGCATCCGCAGCGAGCCCTTGATGCGGGCGACCGCGGGCTCGTCGTACGTATCGGCCTCCACGCCGTCGACGAGCGAGCCGACGGCGCGGATCGCGACCTGGCCCTCCTCGCCGAGCGACGGTAGGACGCCCTCGGTGTACGCCACGAGCAGCGGCGTCGGGCTGACGACCAGGATGCCGCCCGCGTACCGCCGGCGGTCCTGGTAGAGCAGATACGCGGCGCGGTGCAGCGCGACCGCCGTCTTGCCGGTGCCGGGGCCCCCGGTGACCTCCGTGACGGACGCGGCGGGCGCCCTGATGACCATGTCCTGCTCGGCCTGGATGCTCGCCACGATGTCGCGCATCGTGTGGCTGCGGGCCTGCCCCAGGGCGGCCATCAGCGCACCGTCACCGACCACCGGCAGCCCGGTCTCCAGCTCCGGGCGCAGCAGGTCGTCCTCCACCCCCAGCACCCTGCGGCCCTTGGACCGGATGACGCGGCGGCGCACCACCCGTCCGGGGGCGACCGGTGTCGAGCGGTAGAACGGCGCGGCCGCGGGCGCCCGCCAGTCGATCACCAGCGGCGCGTAGTCGGCGTCCAGGACGCCGATGCGGCCGATGTGCAGCACTTCCGCGATCTTCGCGGCGTCGTTGACGACGGCGTCGTCCGCGGGTTCGAGCGAGGTGAACGCGCCGTCGGCGCCACGCTTTCCGTCCTTGCCCTGCAGCAGGTCGATCCGTCCGAAGAGGAAGTCCTCGAACTCCGCGTTGAGCCGGTTGAGGTGCAACCCGGCGCGGAACACCTGCGCGTCGCGCTCCGCGAGCGCGCCGGGTGTTCCCACCTGACCGCGTTTGGCGGCGTCATCCATAAGGAACTCGGCTTCGTGGATCTTCTCCTCGAGCCGGCGGTACACCCGGTCCAGGTGCGCCTGTTCGACGGCGATCTCCACGTCCCGGACCCCCCCGGGCGCTGCGGTTTGCGCGGCCACGCAAGACCCCCTTCTCCTGTGCGTTGAGAGCGCTCCGTGCGGGTTCGGCTACACGCACGGGGCAGCCTGCAACCGTACGCGACCCGCACCCCCCTGCGCACCACTCCGCCTGCGACGGGCTTGCGATTCCCCACCCCGGCCGATGGCGCGGCCGATCGTCGGCCGATCCGGACGGGTGGAGGGTGGGTGGGCGGTGGGTGGGCGATGGACCGTCGCGCGGTCAGGCCTGGGCGGCCACCGCGCGGCGGCGGTGGCGGGCGACGCGTTCCCGGTTGCCGCAGATCTCGCTGCTGCACCAGCGGCGCCGCCGTCCGCGCGACGCGTCGAGGTAGACCAGGGAGCAGCTCTCCCCCTCGCACTGCCGCAGCTGGGCCCGTGCGGCGGGGTCCGTGAGCAGCTCGACGGCGTCGCGGGCGACGGCCGCGAGCAGGGCCCCGCAGTCGGGCTGCGCGGCCAGGGTGCGGACGAGGGTGCCGTCCGGCGCGGACCGGGCGCTGGGCGCGGGCGGTGCTGCCAGGGCGGCGGCGTTGAGCCGGGAGACGTCGGCGGCCGCGGGCGTCGTCGGCAGCGGCTCGGCGGGAACGTCCGGAGACGGCGCGTCGGCCGGCGGGGTCGCCAGCTGGGTCGCCACGACGCGCCGCAGCACGTCCCGCAGCACCAGGAAGCGGCCGAGCCATGCCGCGTCGACGGCCACCGCCGTACCGCTCGGGACGAGCCCGGTGCCGTACAGCCATTCGGTGAGGCGGCGCGGCGAGTCGAGACGGTCGACGGGCTCGTCGGAGAGCCGTCCGGTGACGGTCGCGAGGAGGTCGAGGCTCACCCGCCCGGTGTCGAATCGAAGCTCGGAGGAGGCCGTAACCGTCATGTGCCTGTCACCCTTCCAGCCGCCGCCCGTCACCCGCTGCCCCCAGAGTGCCCCGCCGGGGCCACCGGGGCTAGGTCAAGGGACGGGCCGGTGGGCAGGTGGATGGACGGGCCGGTGGGCGGGGCGGTGGACGGGGCGGTGGACGGGGTCTACTCCTCCCCCGCGTACTTCTCGTCCGTCAGCGGGTCCAGTGCCAGCCGGTAGCCCCGCTTCACGACGGTCTGGATGAGTTTGGGCGCCCCCAGCGCCGTCCGCAGCCGGGCCATCGCGGTCTCGACGGCGTGCTCGTCGCTGCCCGCGCCCGGCAGGGCCTTCAGCAGATCCGCGCGCGGGACGACCCACCCCGGCCGCCGCGCCAGCGCGCGCAGCAGCGCCATGCCGGCCGGCGGTACGGTCCGCAGTTCGCCGTCGACGACGGCCGCCTGGCCGCGGATCTCGACGCGGCGGCCCGCGACGGGCAACGCCCGTACCCGTCCCGGCAGTTCGGCGGCGATCAGCTGGACGAGCGGGCCGAGCCGGAAGCGGTCCGGCTGGAACGTCGGGATGTCGTGGGCCTCCAGGGGGAGGGCGGTGACCGGTCCCACACAGGCCGGCAGGACGTCGTGCCGCAGCGCGTCGAGCAGCTTGTCGAGCCGGCCGAGCCGGTCGGCGCGTTCCAGCAGCGAGGCGGCCGCCGGGGCGCTCGTGAAGCTCACCGCGTCGAGCGACCGGGCGATCGCCGCGTCGATGAGCCGGTCGACCGGCCCGATGTCCTCCGGCGGCATCCACCGGTACACCGGTACGCCGACGACCTCGGCACCCGCCGCCCGCAGCGACTCGATGAAGCCGGGCAGCGGCTCACCGTGCAGCTGGACGGCGATCCGCCGGCCCACCACCCCCTGCTCCAGCAGCCGGTCGAGCACCTCGGCCATCGACTCGGAGGCGGGCGACCAGGTCTCCGTCAGCCCGGCCGCCCGGATCGCGCCCTTCACCTTGGGCCCGCGGGCCAGCACCTCCACCCCGCTCAGCCGGGCCAGCAGGGCCTCGCCGAGGCCCCAGCCGTCGGCGGCGCCGATCCAGCCGCGGAACCCGATCGCGGTGGTGGCCACCACGATGTCCGGTCCGTTGTCGAGCAGTTCCTTGGTCGCCGAGAGCAGTTCCGCGTCGTCCAGCAGCGGCACGATCCGCAGCGCGGGCGCCCGCAGCACCACCGCCCCGCGCCGCTCCAGCAGCGCGGCCAGCTCATCGGCCCGGCGGGCCGCCGTCACCCCGACCGTGAAGCCTGCCAGCGGCAGCACGGAGGCAGCCGCGGCGAGTTTCCCGGGCGCCGTGACGGGTGCCGTGGTGTCGGTGGGCTCGGCCGACGGCGCCCGGGCACCGTCCGCGCCCTGTTCTGTCTTCCGCACCTGCATGGCTTGCCCCGCTCCGCTGGAGGTACACGTACCTGGTGGCCCCCGCCGCCGGTCGATGGCTCACGTCCGGCCGATCCGCCGGTCGGACGCATCGTGCCAACGCGGGGTGACGGGCGGGGATCGCCAGGATTTCCCGGGTGTTACGCCCGTATCCCGGACCCTGGCGCGGCCGGGCCCGCTCACACCTCCGCGTAGCTCAGCTGCGGCGCCGGTTCCGCCGCCGGGGAGAGCGCCGGCGGAGCGGCGGGACGGCGGAGGTATACGGCCCAGGTGAGCGCGAAACACACCGCGTAGAAGGCCAGGAAGGAGACGAAGGCCGGGGTTCCGGTGTGCGCGGTGAGGAAGGACTCGCGGAACGCCAGGTTGATGCCGAGGCCGCCGAGCGCGCCGACCGCGCCGATCAGTCCCATGGAGGCCCCGGAGAGCCGGCGCCCGTACGCCGCGGCCGCCTCACCGCTGAGGCCCTTGGCGAGCGCCTTGGCGTGGTAGATGCCGGGGATCATCTTGTACGTCGAGCCGTTGCCGAGCCCGGTGAGCACGAACAGGGCGATGAATCCCGTGGTGAAGACCGGCAGCGACTTCTGCACGGAGGCGAGCACGACGACGAGCGTCGCGGCGGCCATCCCGAGGAAGTTCCAGAGCGTGATGCGCGCTCCCCCGAACCGGTCCGCGAGGCGCCCGCCGACCGGACGGATCAGCGAGCCGAGCAGCGGCCCGATGAAGGTGATCGAGGCGGCCTGCAGCGGGGTGCGGGCGAACTGGTTCTGCAGCACGAGGCCGAAGGCGAAGCTGTAGCCGATGAACGAGCCGAAGGTGCCGATATAGAGGAAGGACATGATCCAGGTGTGGGCGTCCCGCACCGCCTCCCGGGCCGCACCGGTGTCGTTCCTGACCGGCGCCAGGTTGTCCATCCGCAGCGCGGCCAGCGTCGCCGCGATCACGATGAGCGGGATGTACACCCCGAGCAGGATCCGCGGGTGCGCGGCGCCCGCCGTACCGATCACCAGGAGCCCGACGAGCTGGATCACCGGCACTCCGATGTTGCCGCCGCCCGCGTTGAGGCCGAGCGCCCAGCCCTTCTTCCGGAGCGGGAAGAAGGAGTTGATGTTGGTCATGGAGGAGGCGAAGTTGCCGCCGCCCACCCCGGTGAGCGCCGCCACCAGCATGAAGGTGGTGTACGAGGTGCCGGGCTTCATCACGACCGCGGCCGCGATGGTGGGGAGCAGCAGCATCAGCGCGCTGAAGACCGTCCAGTTGCGGCCGCCGAAGCGCGCCACGGCGAACGTGTAGGGGACCCGGACGAGGGCGCCGACCGCGGTGGCCGTGCCCACCAGGAAGAACTTCCCGGCCGGGTCGATGCCGTACTGGGGGCCCATGAAGAGCACCAGGACCGACCACAGGGTCCAGACGGAGAAGCCGATGTGCTCGGACAGGACGGAGAAGAGCAGATTGCGGTTGGCGGTCCTGCGTCCGCCGTTCTCCCAGAACTCGGTGTCCTCCGGATCCCACTGCTCGATCCAGCGGCTCCCCTTGCGCGTTTCCGTAGCGGTGGCATGCATTACGCCTCCAGGCCCTGCCGGTGTCGGGTGTCGTCCACGACAGTAGGAACGGCCGGTTACCGCCCGATGGCCCGAGGTGACGCGGGGGGAACCATGCACTCACCCGGCGCCGGGGGGCGCTGTGAGACGCGCGTCGGGATCGGGGAGCACCGCGGGACGCGCGTCGGGATCCGGGAGCGCCGCGAGGTGCGCGTCGGGATCCGGGAGCCAGCTGCCGGCGGGCCGGTGCAGCCAGCGTCCGGCCGCCGCCAGGGCGGTCACCGCCTCGTGCAGGGCGGTCAGCCCGGGGTGGCGCAGCCCGCGGCGCCAGACCATCGAGACCAGGGCGAGCGGAACGGGGTCCACCAGCGGCCGGAGCACCGCGCCGGGCATGTCGACGAACTCGGTGGTGGCCAGTACCGGCCAGCGGTGTTTCGCCACCAGCCGGATGAACTCCGCCTCGCCCTCGATCTGCGGGAAGGGCGCGGCCACCGCGATCCCCCGGCCCGCGAAGAGCCGCTCGGCGAGATCGGTCCACTCGGCGGTGGTCGGATTTCCGGCCCCCGCGTACAGCGTCTCCCCCGCGAGCGCGTCCAGCGGGATCCGCTCCAGACGCGCGAGCGGGTGCTCCTGCGACAGGACGACGGCCATCGGCTCGTAGCGCACCGGCCGGTGGTCGAGCCGGGACAGGGCGGCCGGGGCCAGCCCCGCGACACGGCCGAAGGAGACGTCCAGCCGGCCGGCGAGGATATCGGCGGCGGCGCCGGTGAGACCGCTGTGGAAGCGGGCGATCAGCTCGCTGCCGGGAGCCGTCGCGCGCGCCTCGTCCAGTACCCGGCGTCCGGTGCTGACGGGCGCGCTGACGTCGACGAGCAGCGGCCGGTCGGCCGCCGCGAAGGCCGCGGCGAGCTCGTCCTGTGCCGCGAGCACGCGCAGCGCGTAAGGAAGAAGCCTTTCCCCGTCGGCGGTGAGTTCGACGCGCCGGGTGGTGCGGACGAACAATTCGGCGCCCAACTCCCGCTCCAACCGCCGGATGTCACGGCTGAGGGCCTGTTGCGCCACATAGAGCGCCGCCGCGGCACGGGAGAAATGCAGTTCCTCGGCGACGGCGGTGAATGCGCGCAGCAGGCGGGGTTCCAGGTCATGAGGCACGCGGCCATTGAACACCGGCCCCTCGCCCGAAGCCATTGACAACAGAAATGCGTCAATGGCCGCCGATCAGGTGTTGGACCGCGACGGGAGCCCGCCACGAGGCTGATCGCATGCACCGTCCCGCACCGCTGCTGCTCATGGCCACCGGCGGTACCCTCATCGCCGCCGACCGCACCGTCAACCACCCCGACGCCGTCCGGCCGCCCCGCCGCCCCCTCCCGCCCCGGCAGGCCCGTACGCCGCGGCCGTCCGGCCGCTTCGGCGCCTACCGGCGGATCTTCGCCGCTCCGGGCGCCACCGCCTTCACGGTGGGCAGCCTGCTGTCCCGCGCCCCGATGGGGATGTTCGGCGTCAGCCTGATCATCATGATCGCCACGACCCGCGGCTCCTACGCCCTCGCGGGCGCCGTGGCCGCCGCCGGCATGGCCGCGACCGCCGTCCTCGCCCCGGTCGTAGCCCGGCTCACCGACCGGTACGGGCAGGCCAGGATCGCCGTGCCCGCCACCGTGTGGTCCGTGGCGGCCTGCCTCGTCCTGCTGCTCTGTGTGCACTACGACGCCCCGTCCTGGACGCTCTTCGCCGCGTACACCGCCAGGTCCACGTCCCCGAACACCGGCGGCATGGCCCGCGCCCGCTGGGCGCACCTCTACCGGGACGACCCCGCGGCCCGCCATGTGGCCAACTCCTTCGAGCAGGTCGCCGACGAGCTGTGCTTCATGCTCGGCCCGGTACTGGCCGCGTTCCTGTGCACAGCGCTCTTCCCCGAGGCGGGCATGCTGGTCGCGAACGTCCTGCTGCTCAGCGGGGTACTGCTCTTCGCCGCCCAGCGCGGCACCGAGCCGCCCGCCCCCGGACGCTCCGCGGCCCGTAGCGGCTCCCTGCTGCGGGTACCCGGCCTGCCGGCCCTGCTGGCGGTGTTCTTCTGCACCGGGGTGATCTTCGGCGCGCTGGAGGTCACCACGATCGCCTTCGCCGACGCCCGCGGACACGCGTCGGCGGCCGGCGCCGTCCTCGCCCTGCAGGCCGCAGGCTCCGGCACCGCGGGCCTGCTCTACGGCCTGTCCAAGCCCACCGGACCCGTCACGGCCCGCTTCGCGGCCTCGGTGGCGGCGATGGCCGCCCTGATGACCCTGCCGCTGCTCGCCGGCGGGCTGCCGGCGCTCGCCTGCTGTCTCTTCCTCGCCGGCTGCGCCACCGCCCCCACCATGGTCAACGGCATGACCCTGGTGCAGAGCCTCGCCCCGTCGGCCCGCCTCAACGAGGGCATGACCCTCGCCGTCACCGGCATCCTGGCCGGCATCTCCACCGGCGCCGCCCTGGCCGGCACCGCCGCCGAACGCTTTCCCCCGGGCACCGGCTTCTGGCTCCCGGCCGCCGCGGGCGCACTGGCCGCCGCCCTGGCCCTTCGGGTGCACGGGAAGCGCACGGGAGGGACACTCCCGGAAAGCGCACATGAAAAAGGCCCCACCGCGTGAGCGGCGAGGCCTTCGTCATACATGGGGTTGGTGGAGATGGCGGGAATCGAACCCGCGTCCTGTGGTGCGGAATCAGGGCTTCTCCGAGCGCAGTCCGCTGTGCTTTTCTCAGCCCTGGCAATCACGCGGACAAGTTGCCAACGGGCTCAGTCACTGTTTGGTTTCCTTCAAGCCCCCGTGACCGGGTCATGAAGTTTAGTTCCCTTGATTATGCCAGGATCCAGGCCGGGAACAGCTCCTGGGCTGACACTCCGTAGAGCTTTCTCTCTAGCTACTTATTAGGCAGCGAGGGAGAAAGCGGAGGCATCGCGCTTGGTGTTGGCGATTATGTTTTGCGACATATGGTTAACGAGATCATTGCCGCTTCCTCGGCTCGCTTCCCCTGCTTCGACATCCCCAGTCGAAACCGATCATCCCCATGTTGATTTTTCAAAGTGTCACCGGCGCAGCCGGGCGAACCCGACAGATCCGGTGGCGCTGCACCCATCGTACGTGACCAACGCCTTGACGGGCCACTGCATTCCCGCGCGCCCGGGCCGGGCGCGGCACCTCGCGCGCGGGTGTCAGGCGCGCTGGCGCCTGCGGACCGCGGAGATCGCGCGGTTCGACTCCCGGGTGTCCTGCTTCTCACGCAGGGTCTGCCGCTTGTCGTACTCCTTCTTGCCCTTGGCCAGCGCGATCTCGACCTTCGCCCGGCCGTCCTTGAAGTACAGCTGGAGCGGGATGATCGTGTGGCCCGACTCCTGCGTCTTGTGGATCAGCTTCGCGATCTCGGTCTTGTGCAGCAGGAGTTTGCGCTTCCTGCGCGCCGCGTGGTTCGTCCACGTCCCCTGGGTGTACTCGGGGATGTGGACGTTGTGCAGCCACGCCTCACCGCCGTCCAGCTGCGCGAAGCCGTCCACCAGCGAGGCACGGCCCATGCGCAGCGACTTGACCTCGGTGCCGGTCAGCACCAGGCCCGCCTCGAAGGTGTCCAGGATGAGGTAATCGTGGCGCGCCTTCTTGTTCTGCGCGATCAGCTTGTGACCAGTCTCTTTCGCCATAGCGCGGCCATTCTCGCACTAGGAGGGGGGTCTGAGGCCACTCAATACTTGTCTGGCCTCCGCGACCGCCTTGTCGGAGGCTCCCGAGGGGGCCGATCCGCCGCTCACCGTGAGGTCGGGCTCTATGCCCCTGCCGTCCACGTTGCGCCCGTCGGGCAGGCTGTAGTGGCCGACGGTCAGCTCGGCGACCGAGCCGTCCGGCAGTTCGCTGGGCATCTGCACCGCGCCCTTGCCGAAGGTCCGTGAGCCCACCACGACCGCCCGGCCGCGGTCCTGCAGCGCGCCCGCGAGCAGCTCCGCGGCGCTCATGGTGCCGCCGTCGACCACGGCCACCAGCGGGGTCTCGGTGTCGCCGCCGTCGCTGGCGTAGAGGGCGCGCTGCCGGCCGTGCACGTCATAGGTGGCGACCAGGCCGCCGTCGAGGAAGACCGAGGAGACCGTGACGGCCTCGGTGACCAGCCCGCCGGAATTGCCGCGCAGATCGAGCAGCACGCCCCGGCTCCCGGCGCGCACCGCGGCACGTACCGCGGACCGCACCTGGCCGCCGACGCCCTTGGTGAACGCCTCGATCTTGATGGAGGTGACGTCCCCCTCCAGCTTCCCGACGGTGACGGCCTCGGTGGCCAGCACCGCGCGACGCAGCGTGATGTCGCGGTTACCGCCGGCGTGGTCCAGGCCGAGCCGGACGACGGACCCCGCGGCGTTGTCGCCGCGCAGCTCCGCCACGACCTCGGTGACCGGCTTGCCGTCCGCCCGCACCCCGTCGATCGACTGGAGCCGGTCGCCGACCTGCACCCGCGCGAGCGCCGCGGGGCTGCCGGCCTGCACCCGGGCCACCTGGATCCAGCCACCGCCGGTGCGCCGCACCCAGAGCCCGACGCCCACGTACCGGCCGTCCAGGGCCTGTTGCAGGCCCGCGTACTCCTGGGCGGTGTAGAACGAGGACCAGCGGTCGCCGCTGCGGCTGACCAGCTCTTCGGCGGCCTCCGGGCCGACCTTGCCCTCGTCGATCGCCTTGGCGATCGCGTCGGAGTCGACGACGTTGCGCGCCGGAATCCTGCTCTGCGCGGCCGACGCGGACCGGGCCGGAACCGCCAGGGTGCCGACTGCCGCGCCGGTGGCCAGCACGGCGCCGAGAACCATCGTCAGGGCGACCCCGCGGCGTGAGCCGCGGGGCGTCCCGAACATCAACCGGCCGGACATGGCGGGAAGTCTAGGCCAGAAACGGGCGCCATACGGAGAGTTGACCGCAGACCACCCGAAGCGGCACTCAGACCTTGAGGTATTTACGCAGCGTGACGAGGGCGGCGAGGGCGGGCATCAGCATGCTGACCACGAGGACCAGCGGCAGCACCTTGATGACATCGCCCCAGCCGAGGAAGTTCACCAGCGGGATCTTGTCCTGCAGCTTCAGCCCGTGGTCGATCAGGAAGTACCGGCCGGTCATGAGCATGCCGCAGGCCACACCGCCGCCGACCAGGCCCGCGAAGGCCGCCTCGGCGATGAACGGCATCTGGATGTAGAAGCCGGACGCGCCCACCAAGCGCATGATCCCGGTCTCGCGCCGGCGGCTGAACGCCGAGACGCGCACGGTGTTGATGATCAGCAGCATCGCCACGATCACCATGAAGAGCATGGTCCCGAAGGCCACCGCCGTCATACCGCCGAGCAGGTCGAAGAGGTTCTTCAGCAGCTTGCGCTGGTCCTGCACCTCCTGGACGCCCGGACGGCCGGCGAAGGCGCTGGAGACGACCTGCACCTTCGTCGGGTCCTTGAGCTTGACGCGGTACGACTCCTGCAACTGGTCAGGAGAGAGGGACCCGGCGACCGGCGAGTCCTTGAACTGCTCCTGGTAGTGCTTGTACGCCTCCTGCGAGGACTCGTAGAAGACGGTCTCGACGACCGGGAGCTTCTCCAGGTCGGCCTTGATCGCCTTCTTCTGCTCGTCCGTGACCGCGCCCTTGGAGCACGAGGGGGTGCTCTTCGCATCCGCCTTGTTGCAGAGGAAGATCGACACCTGGACCTTGTCGTACCAGTACCCCTTCATGGCGTCGACCTGCTGGCTGGCGAGCCAGGATCCGCCGGCGAGGGCGAGCGAGAGGGCGACGGAGATGATCACCGCGAAGGTCATGGTGAGATTGCGCCGGAGACCGACGCCGATCTCCGACAGGACGAACTGGGCGCGCATGATGTCCTTTCAGGGGTTGGTGGCTATGACTACGGAGCAGAACCCGGTTCGGTTCAGTGCTGGTAGCCGTAGACACCGCGCGACTGGTCGCGCACCAGTCGCCCCTTCTCGAGCTCGATGACGCGCTTGCGCATCTGGTCGACGATGTTCTGGTCGTGGGTGGCCATCACCACGGTGGTTCCGGTGCGGTTGATGCGGTCCAGGAGCCGCATGATGCCGACCGAGGTCTGCGGGTCGAGGTTTCCCGTCGGTTCGTCCGCGATCAGCAGCATCGGCCGGTTGACGAACGCGCGGGCGATGGCCACACGCTGCTGCTCACCACCCGACAGCTCACCCGGCATGCGGTCCTCCTTGCCGGCCAGGCCGACCAGGTCCAGCACTTCGGGAACCGTCTTGCGGATCGTCCCGCGCGGCTTCCCGATCACTTCCAGTGCGAACGCCACGTTCTCCGCGACGGTCTTGTTCGGAAGCAGCCGGAAGTCCTGGAAGACCGTGCCCAACTGGCGCCGCATCTGCGGCACCTTCCAGTTGGAGAGCCTCGCCAGGTCCTTGCCCAGGACGTGCACCATGCCGGTGTCGGTGCGCTCCTCGCGCAGGATCAACCGGAGGAAGGTCGACTTTCCGGACCCCGACGAACCGACGAGGAAGACGAACTCGCCCTTCTCGATCTCCAGCGAGACATCCCGGAGTGCAGGACGGTTCTGCTTGGGGTAGGTCTTGGTGACGCTGTCGAATCGGATCACGTTCGCACCAGTGAGGTAGCCGGATATTGGGGGCGGACAACCGCAGGGGCGGCTCTCCTGGTGTGGGCGACCATACGCGAATGGCGTAGGGCCGCGCAGTCGGCGTCCTGGGTTCGTGTGTTTGCGCACAGGGCACAGGGGGACAAACCAGGCATCGGGCCATGCACGTCACCCTGTGAAATCATGCGAGGCGCGCCGATTGTGCCCGAAGCTGGCACAGTGGAGGAACGGAACGGCCTACCGGCGCGTTCACCGGGCGGAGGAGGAGATGGCATGACATCCGACCGACTGGTGTGCGCCAACTGCGCCGGCCCCGTGAGCGAGGGCCGCTGCGCGGTCTGCCGCGCCAACCGCGCCCGCCTCCAACAGGAAAACCCCTGGTCCGCCCTGACCCCGGCAGCCCTGATCGCCCTCCTGGTGGCGCTGCTGGCCGTGGTCCTGGTCGTCGAACACGCCACGTAACCGTCCCGGCACTTCCCGCTGTGCACAGAGGGGTCGGAAGACCACGCCGGTGAGAGAGCACGCCTGAGAGGGGCCCGGAGCGCGCCGCCTGCGCGCTCCGGGCCCCTCTCATGAAGATGTGCTACTGGCGGCCTGTTCAGGCAGCCGTGCGCCGGTTGGTGAGGCGCGGCATCATGCGGAAGCCGATGCCACCGGCGATCATCGTCGCGGCGCCGACCAGCAGGAAGGTGGTCTCACCGGAACCGGTCTTGGCCAGCTCCTGGTTGGTGTTGCCCTGCGCCACCGGCTTGGTGTTCTGGTTGTCGGTGCCGGTGTTGTTGCAGTTGACGCTGTCACCGGTCAGGGTGCAGGTGTTGCCGCCACCGGTCGAACCGCTGGACGAGGAACCGCCCGTGGTGCCCGTGGTGGTGCCGGCGGTCGTGCTGCCCGTGGTGGTGCCGGCCGTGGTACCGGTGCTGGTGCCCGTGGAGGTACCGGTCGACGTGCCCGTGGAGGTACCGGTCGACGTGCCCGTGCTGGTGCCCGTGCTCGCGCCGGTCGAAGTACCGGTCGACGTACCGGTGCTGGTGCCCGTGGAGGTACCGGTCGACGTGCCCGTGCTGGTGCCGGTGCTCGTGCCGGTCGAAGTACCGGTCGACGTACCGGTGCTCGTGCCCGTGGAGGTACCGGTGCTGGTGCCGGTCGAAGTACCGGTCGACGTACCGGTGCTGGTGCCCGTGGAGGTACCGGTCGACGTGCCCGTGCTGGTGCCCGTGCTCGTGCCCTCGGTGCCTTCGGTGGTGCCCTGGGTGACGCCGACGGTGGTGCCCTCGGTCGTGCCCTCGGTGACGCCGACGGTCGTGCCCTCGGTCGTACCCTCGGTGACGCCGACCGTGGTGCCCTCGGTCGTGCCCTGGGTGACGCCGACGGTCGTGCCCTCGGTGTCGCCCGCGGCGTTCGTCGTGACGGTAACGGCCTGAGCCACACCCACGGCGGTCAGGGACGCGCCCGTGGCGATGACTGCGGCGGCGGCTATACGAGCCATGCGCAGCCGAGTGTTCTTCTTGCTCATCTGGTAACTACCCCCAGTAGCGGATCTTCGTATGTGGAGCAGCTATGGACAGGACGGCAACTCACGTCCCGGTCATACGCATGCCGCGCAACACCTTTCCCATAATTCCCGGCAGCGTCAAGGTCATTCCAACCGGAATGCCGGAATTAGCGTCATATGGCGGTCAGTTGTGTAGGCGGCTGTGACATAAAAAAGGCAACTGCCATCCAATGGATGGCAGTTGCCGACAGAAACCGACGCGTCAGGCCCTAGTCCTGGGAGGCCTTCTGCTGGCCCTTGCGCCAGCGGATGCCCGCCTCGATGAAGCCGTCGATGTCGCCGTCGAGGGCGCCCTGCGGGTTGCCGACCTCGTAGTCGGTGCGCAGGTCCTTGACCATCTGGTACGGGTGCAGGACGTACGAACGCATCTGGCTGCCCCAGGAGTTCCCGCCGTCGCTCTTGCCGAGGGAGTCCATCAGAGCCTGCTCCTCCTGGCGGCGGCGCTCGAGGAGCTTGGCCTGGAGGACGTTCATGGCGCTCGCCTTGTTCTGGATCTGGGAGCGCTCGTTCTGGCAGGAGACCACGATGCCGGTGGGGATGTGGGTCAACCGCACCGCGGAGTCGGTGGTGTTGACGCCCTGGCCGCCGGGGCCCGAGGCGCGGTAGACGTCGACGCGCAACTCGGACTCGTCGATCTCGAGGTGGTCGGTCTTCTCGACGACGGGGAGCACCTCGACGCCGGCGAAGGAGGTCTGGCGGCGGCCCTGGTTGTCGAAGGGCGAGATGCGCACCAGGCGGTGGGTGCCCTGTTCGACGGAGAGGGTGCCGTACGCGTACGGGGCCTTCACCGCGAAGGTGGTCGACTTGATGCCGGCCTCTTCCGCGTAGGAGGTCTCGTAGACCTCCGTCTGGTAGCCGTGCCGCTCGGCCCAGCGCAGGTACATGCGCTGGAGCTGCTCGGCGAAGTCGGCGGCGTCCACGCCACCGGCCTCCGCGCGGATGTTGACCAGGGCCTCGCGGGCGTCGTACTCGCCGGAGAGAAGGGTGCGGATCTCCAGCTCGTCGAGCGCCTTGCGGACCGAGACCAGCTCTTCCTCGGCCTCGGCGAGGGCATCGGCGTCGGCCTCGTCCTCGGCGAGCTCGAACATCAACGACAGGTCGTCGATGCGGCCCCGGAGCTGCTCGGCCTTGCGCAGCTCGGCCTGGAGGTGCGAGAGCTTGCTCGTGATCTTCTGCGCCGCCTCCGGGTCGTCCCAGAGGGACGGCGCCGCGGCCTGCTCCTCGAGAACGACGATATCGGCCCGCATCGCGTCGAGGTCCAGGACGGCCTCGATCGACCCCATGGTCGAGGAGAGGGACTTCAGCTCTTCGGATACATCGACGACTGCCACGGGTCCAGACTACCGGCTGGTCGAACGGGACGTTCTCGCCCGGGGGCGGTCCTGTGACGGGAGACACCTCCGGGCGCCGGACCCGACCCGGCCCGAGGCATCGGCCGGACCGGCCCGGAGGCCGCACCCGCACCCGCCCGGAGGCCGCGCGTCAGACCTGCGCGGTGGCCCGGGTGAGGGCTCCGGCCGGGGTGCGGACGTACAGCTCCAGGACGCGGCCGGACGACGTGACGGCGGCCGGGGTGGTGGCCTCGGTGGCACCGGGCAGGGCGGCGACGGACCACTCCGCGCCGCCGGCGACCGGGCCCGCGGCCTGCGAGAGGCCGCCGGAGGTGGCGGGGGCGAAGGCGTAGACCCGGTCGCCGGAGGCCAGCGGCTCGGGGCGGCCGGCGGCGTCCATGCCCCGCAGGAGGACCGTGGGCCGCCAGGCGCCCGCCGAGTACGGCAGGCGCAGCACGGCGCCGTCGGCCTTACGGACGACGAACGCGTCCAGGGTGCCCTTCGAACGGGAGACGAGCCCGGGGGCCGCGGTGATGCGGCCCGGGGTGGGGACCACCGACCAGGCGTTCCAGCGGCTGCCGACGAGGGAGGCGGTGACCAGGTCGCCGCCGGACCGGCCGACGAGGTCGATCCGGCCGGGCTCGGAGGAGGCGGCGGCCGGGGCGGCGTCGAACCGGGTGCGCTCGTCGACCTGGTACCACTGGTTCCAGGTTCCGTTGATCATGGTCCGCCGGTAGAGCAGGCCGTCCGTGCCGAGGGCGAACAGGTCGAGGCGGCCCGGCGAGGCCGAGACGACCGCCGGGTCGTCGGCGACTCCTATTCCCGTCAGGTGCTGCCAGGCGCTGTAGGCGCCCGAGGCGCCGACGCCCCGGGTGACGTACCAGACGTCGTTGTCCTCGCCACGGGCGAAGACGTACGTGGTCCCGGCGATGGTGATGGCGCGCGGGCCGCCGACCAGCTTCACGCGGGGCGCGGGCACCGCGCTGAACGCGGACCATTGCGGCAGCTCGACCGGGGTGCCGATGGAGCCCTGCGGGGAGGCGGCGCCGGCGGTGGGTGCGGTGGGGTGCGTGGTGGGCGGAGCGGTGGTGGGGTGGTCGTTGTCGGCCGGGGCCGTCGGCCCGGAGTCGCCGCCCAGCGAGGCGATGCCCCAGCCGCCCAGCCCCGCGACGACCAGCGCGGCGGCAGCAGCCGCTCCGACCCGCACACGGCGGCGGCGCACGACGTCGGAGACGGCGCGGTGCCGCGGGCTCGCCGGGCGCCCGGCGGACGCCCCGCTGCCGCCGGAGCCGCCCTGGCCGCCACCGGAGCGGGAGCCGCGGCCGTACGCGGCCAGCTCCTCGGCGGAGGGCAGCTTCATGCTCGTGTGGGTGTCGCGGCTGGAGTCGGGGGCCGCGCCGCGCACCAGCGGCACGGCGCCGCGGTGGCTCGGCGGCTCGAACAGCCCGATGTCCGGCTCGTACGGGGTGTCTTCGTCGGCGTCCGCCGGGTGCTCGTCCGGCGCGTCCACGTCGAGCGGCGGCAGCCCGGCCAGCCGCGGCAGCTGGTCCCGGAGTCGTTCGCCCAGCTCACCGGCGGTGAGCCGGGACGCGGGGGCCTTGGCGAGACACTGCGAGAGCAGCTGCCACAGCTCGTCGGGGATGTCCGGGAGCGGTGCGACGGCCTCGGTCACATGGCGGCGCAGTACGGCGCCGGGGTGGCCGCCGCCGAACGGCGTGAAACCGGCCAGCAGCTCGTAGAGCACCGTCGCCAGGGCGTAAATATCGACACTTGCCCGGGGCGGGAGGCCTTCGATGATCTCGGGGGCGAGGTAGTCCGGGGTGCCGATGATGCGGGTGGCCCGGGTACGGCGCGGGGAGTCGACGAGGCGGGCGATGCCGAAGTCGGTCAGGAGCGCGGGGGGCGCGCCGCCGGGTCCGGTCGGGGCGGCGGAGTCGAGCAGCACGTTCTCGGGCTTGACGTCACGGTGGACGACGCCGGCCGCGTGCGCGGCGGCGAGGCCGTCCGCGACATCGGCGGCGATGGCGACGGCGGCCTCGGGGGCGAGCCGGCGCTCGCGCTCCAGCCGGGACCGCAGGTCGGTGCCCCGCACCAGGTCCATGACCAGCGCGAGGTCGGTGCCGTCCACGACGAGATCACGGATTCCGACGATCTGCGGGTGGTCCAGCGAGAGCAGCGCGGTGCGCTCCTGCACGAAGCGGCCCACGAGGTCCTGGTCGGAGGCGAGATCCTCGCGCAGCAGTTTGATGGCGACCGGACCCTCGGGGCCCTCACCCAGCCACACCGTGCCGGCGGATCCCCGCCCCAGCACCTGGTGGGCGGTGTACCGGCTGCCGATCTTCCTTGCCAAGGCCTGCTCCGACTCCTCCGACGGTCCGTCGCGCCGTATGCAGCGCTGTCGCGTTGGCGACAAAACTACGCGGCCCGGCGGCCGTTCGGGGGGCCGGTGTGCGGTGACGTGTGGTTCTGCGGGGGAAATCACCCGCCAGGTGTCGACAAGTCGGCAGCATGGCGCGCGTGATGGGGGTCGGCGGCGGGCATGACGAAGCCCGGCGGCACGCGTGACGAAGGTCGGCGTGAACGTCGGCGGTGATCGTGATGCGGGTCGGCGGTGAGCGGTGCCGGGGTCAGTTCCCCGACCCGGTCACCTCGTTGACCTTGTCCCAGGCGGTGCTGATCCAGCCCGTCGTGGTGTCCCAGAGGTTCTGACCGCTGTCGACCCACTCCGGGAGCGGCGTGGTGTACCAGACCACCACGAAGATGACGATCAGCACCAGAATCGTCGTCAGACAGCCCTTGAGGCAGCCCAGGCCCGGAATCTTCATCGGGTTGGCGCCGCGCGGCCGCGGGTCGCGCCGGGGCTCGGGCTCCGGCGGCCGCTGCGGCTCGTAGCGCTGCGGCTGCGGCTGCTGATAGCGCGGCTGGACCTGCTGCTGAGGCTGCTGCTGGTAGCGCGGCTGGGGCTGGGACGGCTGCTGCGGGGCGTACGGCTGCTGCTGCGGGTACTGGCCCTGGCCCTGCTGGTACTGATCCTGCTGGTACTGGTCCTGCCGGCCCCGGCCCTGCGGCTGGCCGCCGGGCTGCCGTCGCGGCCTGCGCCGCAGCGGGTCCTGCTCCGGGTCGAGGTACTGCAGCTCCGTCTGCTCGCGGCGCTGGCGGGCCGCGCTGAGCTGGGACTGCCAAGGGTGCGGGCCCTGCTGCTGATCCGCGTGGCCCTGCGGCGGGCCGTCGGGCACCGGCGGCAGGACGCGGGTGCCGTCGGCGCCGGCCGCGGGGGCGATCGGCAGCACACCGGTCGCGCCGTTCGGGTCGTAGCGGTGCGCGGGCAGCACCTGGGTCGGGTCGGCGCTGCCGGGGACGGTGGTCGGCGCGAGGTCGGGGCCGAGCAGCGCGGCGACGCCGAGCGCCGCCTCCGCCTCGGCGGGAGTCGCGTGCACACCGATCCCGGCGGCGGCCACGCGCAGCGCGCGGGCCAGGTTCTCGGCGCTGGGCCGCTCCTCCGGGTTCTTCCGCAGGCAGCGCTCGATGACCGTCCACAGCGGTTCCGGCACGTTGCCAGGGCGCACCGGCTCCTGGCTCAGGTGCGCGTGCAGCACCTCCAGCGCGTTGTCGCCGCGGAACGGCGCACGGCCGGTGACCAGCTCGTAGAGCAGGATGCCCGCGCCGTACAGGTCGACGGCGGACGTCTGCGGCTTGCCCTGCGCGGACTCCGGCGCGACGTAGGCCGGGGTGCCGACGAACTCGTGGGTGCGGGTGATGCCGGGCGAATCCGCCAGACGGGCGATGCCGAAGTCGGTGAGCATCGGGTGCATGCGCGGACTGCCGTCTTGGCCGTAGGTCGTGGCGAGCAGCACGTTCGCTGGTTTGAGGTCCCGGTGCACCACCCCGTCGGCGTGGCTGGCGGCGAGCGCGTCGGCGACGGCGGCGGTCAGCAGGGCGGCGCCGACCGGTGAGAACGGGCCGTTGTCGCGCAGGTACTGGTGCAGGTCGGGGCCGTCGACGAGGTCCATCACCAGGGCGAGCAGATCGCCCTCGACCACCAGGTCCCTGACCCGCACGATGTGCGGGTGGCGCAGCCGTACGAGTACGGCGCGCTCGCGCAGGAACCGCATCACGATGTCGGGGTCGCTCGCGAGCTCTTCCTTGAGCACCTTGATCGCGACGACGCCGTCCTCGTCGCGCACCTGGGCGCGCCAGACGGTCCCCGTGGCCCCGCGTCCGAGTACCTCCTCGAGGAGGTACTTGCTGCCTACCGGCCGCACGTCATGCGCTCCCTGGTCTTGGTGGTGCTTCGTGGTACTTCGTGGTTCCCTGCTGCGCGCGGCCTGTGGGGCCGACCGTGCCAACTGTAGTGCGGACGGCCGCGGCGGCCCGCTGACAGCCGCATTCCCTGGCCGCAGGTGGCCGCATCCGGCCCCGGGGACGGACCGCGGAGCTGGGAGGTATGACGCGGCAGGCCACCGCTTGGTTGCTCCGCGGCCGCCTTCCATTGCGACAAGCAGCACCTTTCCGGTCAACAACTGATCATTCAAGATCGCTCATGTCAGGACCGGGGGCGGGTTGTCAGTGGCAAGTGGGAGGATGCATCCCGTACGGGTGTGACGGGGCAACAGGAGCCCGCCCGCTCGTGCTTGTACGTGTCGACGCGCCCGTGCGCGGTGGGGAGGCTTCCTGCCAGGCATCCGGGCAGAAGGGACCGCGGACGAGATGCAGATCCGGCTGACCGTCCTCGGGCCGCGCAGCGGCCGAGCGGGGCGCACCTGCGACGTGCTGGTCACCGCGCCCGCGGGGACCGCGCTGAGCGCGGTTTCCGGAGCGCTCGCGTCCGGAGCCGGCTCCGGCCAGCCCGCGCGCTCCTCCGGCTCCTCGGTCGCGCTCTATTCGGGCGCCGAGCGGCTCGACCCGGGCGCCCTGCTCGGCATGCCACCGCTCGTGGACGGCGCCGTGCTGTCCCTGCACACCCCCGCCGAGCAGCACGCGGAGCCGCCGTCGGGCGCGTCCGCCCCGGCCCGGCTGTGCGTCATCGGCGGCCCGGACTCCGGCGGCGTCCATCTGCTGCAGGGCGGCCAGGTCAGGATCGGCCGCTCCGCCGAGGCCGATGTCCCGCTGGACGACCCCGACGTCTCCCGGCTGCACTGCACCGTCACGGTCGCGGCCGACGGCCGGGTCACCGTCGCCGACCTCGGCTCGACCAACGGCACCACCGTCGACGACCGCCCCGTCGGGGAGCGGCCGGTCGCGCTCTCGCCCGGCGCGCTGCTGCGGATCGGCGAATCGACGCTCCACCTGGAACCGGGCCCGCGGGACGCGGCCGTTCCGGCGGCGCCCGACAGCGAGGGCCATCTGCGGGTCACCCTCCCCCCGGGGAACGCATCCACGACCGGACGGACCGGCGGGACGGCACGGGCAGCCGGTGGCCACGGCTCGGCCACATACCCCGGCCCCCGTCCGGAGTCCGCGCCCGCGGCCCACAGGAGTCCCGAGGCGGCCGCCATGCCGCCACGGCCGTCCGCGCCGCCCGTCCCGTCCGCCGCCGGGCCCTCGCGCCGGCTGGACACCCCGCGCAGCGGTTCGCACGGCTACGCCGACCACGCCGAGGGGACGGACGACTCGGCGGCCACCTACGGCCGCGGCGAACGGCTTCGGCCGGACGACACCGTGCAGGTGCGGGTGCCGAAGCCGCCGCAGCCCGG
>NZ_JAAGLX010000075.1:0-27915 GCF_010548325.1 Streptomyces sp. SID13666
CCGGTCCGCGTCGCGGGCGGCGCGCTGCGCACCCCGGCCGCCCGGCCGCGGCTGCCCCGCGCCCGGTCCGGCCAGGCCGGCCCCTCGCGGTTCCGGCCGCTGCTGCACTCCCTCGTACGGCGTGGTCCGCCGTCGCTGGTCGCTCTCTGACCACCGGCTCGCCCACCACACACGTATGGACACGGAGACCCCATCACCATGAGCAGCAGAAACAGCCAGGCCAACAAGCAGGCAGCCCGTGAGCGGCTGCGCGCCGAGCGCGAGAAGCACGCGAAGAAGGCCAAGCTCAAGCGCCAGCTGCTGGTCGGCGGCGCCGTCATCGCGGCGATCGCGATAGCCGGCGGCGTGGCCGTGGCCGTCAACGAGATGAACAAGCCCGGCGAGTGGGCGGCCGCGGCGAAGAAGACCCTGGTCAAGCCCGCCAACACCTCGGGCACCGACGGCACGACGGTCGTCATCGGCGACCCCGCCAGCAAGTACAACCTGGACGCCTACGAGGACATGCGCTGCCCGGTCTGCGCCTCCTTCGAGCAGGAGTCCGGCGCGGCCGTCCTGAAGGGCGCCACGGACAAGAAGTACAAGATCACGTACACCATGGGCACGTTCCTCGACGGGAACGGCGGCACGGGTTCCAAGAACGCGCTCAGCGCGCTGGGCGCGGCGCTGAACGTCTCCACCGACGCGTTCACCCAGTACCACACGCTGCTGTACTCCAAGGATGTCCACCCCGAGGAGACCAAGGACGAGTTCGGCAGCGACGACAAGCTGATCGAGCTGGCCCAGAAGGTCCCCGCCCTCAAGGGCAACAAGACCTTCGAGACCGCCGTGAAGAGCGGCACCTACGACAAGTGGGCGCTCACCATGAGCGACAAGTTCAACAAGGCCAAGGACGTCACCGGCACCCCGACGGTCAAGCTCAACGGCAAGGCCATCGAGGTCATCGGGCAGCCCTCCGCCACCGTCATGGCCGCCATCGAAAAGGCGATCAGCGGGAAGTGACCCGCCCACAGGGACCGGCCGGCAGGACGCGGCCGGTCCCTTGTCATGTCCGGCGAGCGGACAGCCCGGCCCGCTGAGCAGTGACGGTTTTCGGCCAACCCCTCGACGCCCGGGCTGATTCCCGCCCTGATGCGTACATGGAGATCCTCTATAGCCTCCGCTGCAGCGGTTACCAGCCGCACCAGCCGTCGTGAAGTTGAGGAGAACCATGCGCCCCTCCGTCCGACTCGCCGCCCGACTCACCGGTCGTGTCCCACGCCGCCTGATCGGCGCCGCAGCCATCGCGGGAGCCCTCGCGTTCACCCCGGTGGCCGCCTCGGCGGGCACCGTCAGCGCCCACAAAGCCACCGCGAGGACGCCGTCCGCCCAGCAGTGTGCGGAGGGCACTGCTGGGAACGCCGCAGCCCGCGAGATGCCCGGCGCGACCGCCCACGAGCCCAACGCCCTCACCCCGGCGCAGGCCAAGGCGATGGACCGCGACCTGAAGAACCGCACCGCCTCGCTGCGCCGGTCCGGCGTCAACTCGGTCAAGGCGAAGGCGATCTCGATCCCGGTCTACTTCCACGTCATCCACGACGGCGCCACCGGCAAGCTCACGGCAAGCCAGATAGCCGGGCAGATCGATGTCCTGAACAAGGCGTACGCCGGCCAGGGCGACGGCAACACCACCACCCCGTTCACGTTCAAGCTGCTCAAGACCGACTACACGGACAACGCGGCCTGGTACAACGTCGCCCCCGACACGGCCGAGGAAAAGGCCATGAAGTCCAAGCTCCGCAAGGGCGGGGTGAGCAGCCTCAACCTCTACAGCGCCAACCTCGGCGGCGGGCTGCTCGGTTGGGCGACCTTCCCCGAGTGGTACCCGGGCGACCCGAAGGGTGACGGCGTCGTCATCCTCGACCAGTCCATCCCCGGCGGCACCGTCACCAACTACAACGAGGGCGACACCGCCACCCACGAGGTCGGCCACTGGCTCGGCCTCTACCACACCTTCCAGGACGGCTGCACGGAGCCGGGCGACTACGTCGCCGACACCCCGCAGGAAGGCGAGCCGGCCTTCGAGTGCCCGGTCGGCAGCGACACCTGCACCGCCGAGGGCCTGGACCCGATCAAGAACTTCATGGACTACACCTACGACTCCTGCATGACCCAGTTCACGCCGGGTCAGGTACAGCGCATGAAGGACTCCTGGCTGGCCTACCGCGCCAGCTGACGCCTCAGGCTTCGGCGTCGAGGTCCGCGAGGAAGCTCAGGGCGACAGCCCATGTCTGCTCCGCGGCCTCGGCGTCGTAGTCGTGCAGCTCCGGGTCCGTGTAGAGATGGCCCGCACCCCGGTACCGGTGCACCTCAACATCCGCGCCCGCCTTGCCCATCCGCAGGTACCACGCGTTGAGCCAGTCCTCCGACTCGAACGGATCCGGCTCCGCGACATGCAGCTGCACCGGCAGCTGATCCGTCACCGCGTCGTCCGCGATGTCCGACGTGCCGTGCAGGAGCAGCAGCCCGCGGGCCTTCTCGTCGCCCAGCGCGAGGGTCTGGGCGATGGAACCGCCGAGCGAGAAGCCGGCGTAGACCAGCCCCTGGTCGGAGTGCGGAGCCGCGGCGGCGACCGCCCGCTGGAGGAGTTCCTCGCGGCCGATCGCGTCCTTGATCTTCATGCCCTCCTCGACGGTGTCGGTCGTCCGGCCGTCGTAGAGGTCGGGGACGTACACCTCGTGCCCGGCGGCACGCAGTCGCTCGGCGGCCGCTCGTACGGCGGGCCGGAGCCCATAGGCCGAGTGGAACATCACGATTTTCACGGGGCTGCCTTCACTCGCTGTCGGGTACGCGTCCATGGTGCCAGTTACCGTCAGGGGACAAAGCAACCGGAGGGAGCGCCTGTGGACATGGAGAACGTGCTGCGGCCGGTGATCGTCATCGGGGCGTCGGTGGTGGTGACCCTGGTCGTCGGCTGGGTCGTGGACAAGACGCTCGTCAAGGTCGACGCCCGGCACCCCGAGACCCCGCTGTGGGGCCTGCTGCGCCGCTGCCGGATCCCGTTCCAGCTGGTGCTGTGCACGGCGCTGCTGCGCGCCTCGTACCCGGCGGCGCATCTCGCCAAGGGCCACCGGGCGGCGGTCGGCCAGTGCCTGAGCCTGGTGCTGATCGGCGCGTGCGCCTGGCTGACGGTACGGGTGGCGTCGGCGGTGGTGGACGCGTCCTACGAGCGGTATGCCTCGACGGCCCGCAACACGGCCAGGGTCCGGCGGGTCCGCACCCAGGTGACGCTGATCCAGCGGGTGGTGACCGCCGTCGTGATCGTGGTGGCGATCGCCGCGATGCTGTTCACGTTCCCCGAGATGCGCACCATCGGCGCCTCGATGCTCGCCTCGGCCGGGATCATCGGCATCGTGGCCGGTGTCGCGGCCCAGTCCACGCTCGGCAACATCTTCGCGGGGCTGCAGATCGCCTTCGGCGACATGGTGCGGATCGGCGACACCGTGGTGGTCGACGGGGAGTGGGGCACGGTCGAGGAGATCACCCTCACCTATCTGACGGTGCGGACCTGGGACGAGCGCCGCATCACGATGCCTGTGTCGTATTTCACCAGCAAACCGTTCGAGAACTGGTCGCGCGGCGACCCGATGATGACCGGAACGGTCTTCTTCCATCTGGATCACTCGACGCCCGTCGACCTGATGCGCGAGCAGCTGCACCTGGTGCTCAAGGAGTGCGAGCAGTGGGACCGGCGGGCCTGGGGCCTGGTCGTCATCGACACCACGCCGACCACGATCCTGGTGCGGGCCCTGGTCACCGCCAAGGACGCGGACGACATCTTCACCGTCCGCTGCGTCGTCCGCGAGCAGTTGCTGGAGTGGGTGCGCCGCGAGCACCCGTACGCGCTGCCGCGGCTGAACACCGCGCCCGCGCCGGGGCTGGACGCGGAGCCGCCGCGCCCGCCGGCGGCCCCGCCCACCTCCGACGACATCGGCCCCGGGCCGGGCGCACGATAGCGGCGGAGCACGGAGCTCAGCGCACCGAACGCAGATCCAGCAGGCGCAGCACCCGGTCCACGATCTCCGGGTCGGAGCCCGGCTCGCTGCGGGCGGCCAGCACCTCGTGCCGGGCGGCGGACATCATCTCGGCCTGCACCCGCTGTATGACCCGCAGCCGCTCGGTGCGCTTGGCGTGCGACTCGCGGCGGTCGTCGTCGACGATGTCGGGCGAGATCCGGGCGCCGAGGTCGAAGGCCCGCCGCTGGAGCATCTCCGACACCTCCTCCTGCAGCGGCTCGACCAGCTCGATCTCCCGCAGCCGCTGCTTGGCGGCCTTGGTGGCGCGCAGCGCGAGCCTCCGCTCCAGATCGTGCTCGGCGTCGATGTTGCCGCGCACCCCGAGCCTCCTGACCAGCCAGGGCAGCGTCAGGCCCTGCAGGACCAGGGTGGCCAGGACGACCGCGAAGGCGATGAACAGCAGCTCGTCACGGGCCGGGAAGGGGCCGTCGTCCGAGCTCAGCGGAATGGCGAGGGCCAGGGCGACGGACGCCACGCCGCGCATCCCCGCCCACCACACGACGACGGTCTCCCGCCAGGTCATCGGGATGTCCTCGTCGTGGCGCTTGTCCCGCCACCTGCGGGCCAGCCAGGCGGCCGGCAGCAGCCACACCAGCCGGACGCCGACGACCACGGCGATCACCAGTCCGGCGTGCGAGAGCATCGAGCCCCAGCGGCCGGCGCCGACGGCGAACACGTTGTGCAGTTCCAGCCCGATGAGGCCGAAGGCGACGCCGGTGACGAGGGTGTCGACGATCTCCCAGAAGGTGGTGCCGGCCAGCCGGGCCGTCACATCGTCCGCCCCGACGGCGTGCTCGGCCAGGAAGAGCGCGGTGGTGAGCACCGCGAGGACACCGGAGCCGCCCAGCTCCTCGGCGAGGCCGTACGAGGCGAACGGGACCAGCAGCGTCAGCCCGATCTGCAGGGTCGGGTCCCCGACGATGCCCATCAGCTTGTTGGCGGCCCACCCGAGCGCCATGCCGATCGCGATCGCGACCACGGCGGACAGCACCAGCTCGCCGGCCGCGTGCTCGGCGGAGAACTTCCCGGTCACGGCCGCGGCGATCGCCACGTGGTAGAGCACGATCGCGGTGACGTCGTTGAACAGCCCCTCGCCCTCCAGGATGGAGACCATCCGCCGCGGCAGCCCCAGGCTCCCGGCCACCGCCGTCGCGGCCACCGGGTCGGGCGGCGCCACCAGCGCGCCGAGCGCGACCGCGCCGGCGACCGTCACGCCGGGGACGATCGCGTTGGCGACGACCGCGACGGCCGCCGTCGTGACGAAGACCAGGGCGACCGCCAGCAGGAAGATCGCCCGCTTGTTGGCCGCGAACTGCCGCCACGAGGTGCGCTGCACGGACGCGTAGAGGAGCGGCGGCAGGACGATCGGCAGAATCAGATCGGGGTCGATCTGCACGTTCGGGATCTGCGGCACCAGGGCCAGCACGATGCCGAACAGGGTCATCAGGACCGGCGACGGGAGCCCCATCCGGTCGCCCAGCGGCACCATGACGATGGCCGCGAGCATGAGCGAGAAGAACAGGACGAGCTGGTCCACGGCGGGCGGCTCCTGGGACTCCTGGGACGGGACGCCTCAGGGTGCCACAGGCGGTGGGGCGTCAGCCCAGGGAGCGCCGCATGGCGCGGTGCGCGATGCCCGCGTCGGGGAATTCCGGCCCGAACGGGGTGTAGCCCAGCCGCTCGTAGAAGGCGATCGCGTGCACCTGGGACTCCAGGTGGACCCCCGCGAGTCCGAGCCTGCGGGCCTCGTCCTCCAGTGCGGCGACCAGCCGGGCGACGACGCCGGTGCCGCGCGCGGGCTTGAGCACGGCGAGCCGGCCGAGTACCGCGGTGTCCGGGTCACCGCCGTTCTTGGCGGCGGCGTCGGCGCCCAGGAGCAGCCGTCCGGTGCCTGCGTCCGGGGCCAGCACGTGCACGGCACGGTCGTCCTTGCCGTCCCACTCCAGCTCGGCCGGGACGTTCTGCTCGACGACGAAGACCTCGTGACGGATGGCGTGCACGGCCGCCATGCCCTCGGCGTCCTGCGCCGCGACGACCCGGACGTCCATCAGACGCTGTCCTCCCGGACGACGTCCAGGGCGTGCTGGAGATCGTCGGCGTACGCGCTCTCGAACTCCACCCAGCGGCCGTCCGACGGGTGCTCGAAGCCGAGCTTCACCGCGTGCAGCCACTGGCGGCTCAGGCCGAGCCGCTTGGAGAGCGTCGGGTCGGCGCCGTACGTGAGGTCGCCGACGCAGGGGTGGCGGTGGGCGGACATGTGCACCCGGATCTGGTGGGTGCGGCCGGTCTCCAGCTTGATGTCGAGCAGGCTGGCGTGCCGGAACGCCTCGATGAGGTCGTAGTGCGTGACGCTGGGCTTGCCCTCGGCGATCACGGCCCACTTGTAGTCGTGGTTCGGGTGCCGGCCGATCGGGGCGTCGATGGTGCCGCTCATCGGGTCCGGGTGGCCCTGCACCAGCGCGTGGTAGCGCTTGTCGACGACGCGCTCGCGGAACTGCTGCTTGAGCAGCGTGTACGCGCGCTCCGACTTGGCGACCACCATCAGCCCCGAGGTGCCCACGTCGAGACGGTGCACGATGCCCTGGCGCTCGGCGGCACCGGAGGTGGAGATGCGGTAGCCGGCGGCGGCGAGGCCGCCGATGACGGTCGTGCCGGTCCAGCCGGGGCTGGGGTGCGCGGCCACGCCGACCGGCTTGGAGATCACCACGAGATCGTCGTCGTCATGGACGATCACCATGCCCTCGACGGCCTCGGCCACGATCTGCACGGGCTTCGGCGGCGCCGGCATCTCGACCTCCAGCCAGGCTCCGCCGTGCACCCGGTCGGACTTCATCGCGGGGCTGCCGTCGATGGAGACCTTCCCGGAAGCAGCCAGCTCCGCCGCCTTGGTGCGCGAAAAGCCGAACATACGCGCGATGGCGGCGTCGACGCGCTCGCCTTCTAGGCCGTCGGGTACGGGCAGGGTCCGGGTCTCGGGAAGGGTACTCACCTGGTCGAGTATGACGGACGGCGGTGGCAGCTCCGTCCCGGCGGCCCGGACCCGGTGGCCGACCGGCGGCCCGGCCTCGACTCAGTCGTGGCTCAGTCGCGGTGCAGGGTGCCGTCCGGGTCGAGTCCGCGGAAGGACAGCAGCACGATCAGGATGCCGCCGCAGACGATCGCGGAGTCGGCGAGGTTGAAGACCGCGAAGTGGGCGGGCGCGATGAAGTCCACCACATGCCCCTCCAGGAACCCCGGCGACCGGAAGACCCGGTCGGTGAGGTTGCCGAAGGCCCCGCCGAGCAGCAGCCCGAGCGCGATCGCCCAGGGCAGGCTGTAGAGCTTGCGGGCCAGCCGGGCGATCACCACGATCACCCCGGCCGCGATGATCGTGAAGACGATCGTCATGCCCTGGCCGAAGCCGAAGGCCGCTCCCCCGTTGCGGATCGCCTCGAGCCGCAGCCAGCTGCCGAGCACGTCGATCGGGGTGTCCCGGTGTTCGAGGCTGGTCACCACCCAGAGCTTGGACAGCAGGTCCAGGGCGTACGCCAGCGCCGCCACCGCGAGCAGGAGGGCGATGCGCCGCTTGCCCCTGGGTGCGGTGGGCGGCGCCTCCTCAGGGGCCCCGGCCGCTGCCGTGGCCTCTTCGTCCCGTTCCTCGATGCCGTGCTCCGCTTCCGTCACGTGCGTCCCTCAGCCCTTGTGCAGCTTGTGCCGGCCAGGCCGGATCCTGGCTGTTGACGAGGGTACGTCACACCCGTGCGCGGGGGTCCCCCCGGCCGAGGGCAGGGGGTTCAGCGACGCTCCTGCTTCTGCTTGCAGTCGATGCACAGGGTGGCCCGCGGGAACGCCTGCATCCGCGCCTTGCCGATCGGGTTGCCGCAGGACTCGCAGCGGCCGTAGGTGCCCTCGTCGAGCCGCTCCAGGGCGTGCTCGGACTGGGCGAGCATCTCGCGGGCGGTCGCCGCCAGCGACATCTCGTGCTCCCTGGTGATGTTCTTGGTGCCGGTGTCGGCGTCGTCGTCACCCGCGCCGCCCCCGGAATCGCGCAGCAGCCCCGCCACCGACGCCTCCGAGGACGCGATCTCGGCCCGCAGCCGCTCGGCCTCCGCGAGCAGCTCGGCACGGGCCTCCAGGACCTCGGAGGCGGACCAGGGGTCCTCCCCCGGCCGTACCGGGAGCACGCCGGGCTCCCCGGCCGCCCGGGAGGCGGGAACCGCGGACGTGACCGTACCGGCCACCGTCTTCTTCGCAACCACCTTTTTGGCTCCCGTCTTCTTCGCTGCCGCGGTCTTCTTCGCCACGACCTTTTTCACGGCCTTCTTGGCGGCCGTGGCCGCCTTCTTCGCCGGTGTCGTCTTCTTGGCGGCGGTCTTCTTCACGACCATGGCCGCGACCCCTTCACATTTTGTGATCTTGCTCGCGAATCGTGCCGGAACGGTAAAACGGCTCCGGACCCGCGGCAACGGGGCACGCCGCTTGATCCCCCCGTCGCGCCCGGTGGGCCGACAGGTCTGCATCCTGTGTGCCCAGGTGTTCCACCAGGTATTCCGGTATTCACCGGTAGTGACGCCGGACGGCCGGACTTCGGTTGTCTTCATCAGGCCATTCGGGTCAGCGGGACCCGGCCCGCCGACCCGCGGAACCGGGCCGACACGGCGGCCCCGGCCCCGTACACTGGCCGCAGCGAAAGGCGTGGAAAGGGACGAGTAGCGCCGCACGCAGCCAAGAGCGACCCGGGGACGGTGGAAGCCCGGGGGTGTGCGCGACGCGAAGATCACCCCGGAGCCGCCGGAGGAAAGCCGCAGGGCGAGTAGAACCGGCATCGCGGCCCCAATCAAGGGGGTCCAGGGGGCGCCGCCTCCCGGGCCAAGAAGGGTGGTACCGCGGGAGCCCAGGCTCTCGTCCCTTCGTCGGAACACGGAAACACGTGACAGTCCGCCGGAGGCACCACCGATGACGCCGCAGTACCGCCAGGTACCCGCCCAGGTCGACCTGCCCGCTCTCGAGCACGAGGTGCTCGGCTTCTGGAGCGAGAACAAGATCTTCGCCCGCTCCCTCGACCAGTCCGAGGGGCTGCCCGAGTGGGTGTTCTACGAGGGCCCGCCGACCGCCAACGGCATGCCGGGCGCGCACCACATCGAGGCCCGCGTCTTCAAGGACGTCTTCCCCCGCTTCAAGACCATGCGGGGCCACCATGTGACCCGCAAGGCCGGCTGGGACTGCCACGGCCTGCCCGTCGAGCTGGCCGTCGAGAAGGAACTCGGCTTCACCAGCAAGCAGGACATCGAGGACTACGGCATCGCCGAGTTCAACGCGAAGTGCCGTGAGTCGGTGACCCGCCACACCGACGCCTTCACCGAGCTGACGAACCGCATGGGCTACTGGGTCGACCTGGAGGACGCCTACCGCACCATGGACCCGGAGTACGTGGAGTCCGTGTGGTGGTCGCTGCAGCAGATCTTCGACAAGGGCCTGCTGGTCCAGGACTACCGCGTCGCCCCCTGGTGCCCGAAGGACCAGACGGGCCTGTCCGACCACGAACTGGCGCAGGGCTACGAGACGATCGTCGACCCCTCCGTCTTCGTCCGCTTCCCGCTCACCTCGGGCCCCCTCGCGGGCGAGGCCGCCCTCCTGGTCTGGACGACCACCCCCTGGACCCTGGTCTCCAACACGGCCGTCGCGACCCACCCCACGGTCACCTACGTGGTGGCGACCGACGGCGACGAGAAGCTGGTCGTCGCCGAACCGCTGCTGGAGAAGGCCCTCGGCGAGGGCTGGACCGCCACCGGCGTCAGCTTCACCGGCGCCGAGATGGAGCGCTGGACGTACGAGCGGCCCTTCGACTTCGTCGAGATCCCGGACGCGCACTACATCGTCAACGCCGAGTACGTCACCACCGAGGACGGCACCGGTCTGGTCCACCAGTCCCCCGCCTTCGGCGAGGACGACCTCAAGGTCTGCCGCGCCTACGGCCTCCCCGTGGTGAACCCGGTCCGCCCCGACGGCACCTTCGAGCCGGAGGTCCCGCTCGTCGGCGGCGAGTTCTTCAAGAAGGCGGACGAAAAACTGGTCGCGGAGCTCCAGCGCACCGGCCGCCTCTTCCGTCACGTCCCGTACGAGCACAGCTACCCGCACTGCTGGCGCTGCCACACCGCGCTGCTCTACTACGCGCAGCCGTCCTGGTACATCCGCACCACCGCCGTCAAGGACGCGATGCTGCGCGAGAACGAGAAGACCAACTGGTACCCGGACTCGGTCAAGCAGGGCCGCTTCGGCGACTGGCTGAACAACAACGTCGACTGGGCCCTCTCGCGCAACCGCTACTGGGGCACCCCGCTCCCGATCTGGCGCTGCGAGGAGAACCACCTCACGTGCGTCGGCAGCCTCTCGGACCTCTCCACCCTCACGGGCACCGACCAGAGCGGTCTGGACCCGCACCGCCCGTACATCGACGAGATCACGTTCCCCTGCACCTCCGAAGGCTGCTCGCTGGAATCGGTCCGCGTCCCCGAGGTCATCGACGCCTGGTACGACTCGGGATCGATGCCGTTCGCGCAGTGGGGCTACCCGCACCGCAACAAGGAGATCTTCGAGAAGAGCTACCCGGCGCAGTTCATCTCCGAGGCGATCGACCAGACCCGCGGCTGGTTCTACACGCTGATGGCCGTCGGCACCCTGGTCTTCGACCGGTCCTCCTACGAGAACGTGGTCTGCCTGGGCCACATCCTCGCCGAGGACGGCCGCAAGATGTCCAAGCACCTGGGCAACACCCTGGAGCCCATCGCGCTCATGGACCAGCACGGCGCCGACGCCGTCCGCTGGTTCATGGCGGCCGGCGGCTCGCCCTGGTCCGCCCGCCGGGTCGGCCACGGCACGATCCAGGAAGTGGTCCGCAAGACCCTCCTCACCTACTGGAACACCGTCGCCTTCCAGGCCCTGTACGCCCGAACCGCCGGCTGGACCCCCAGCGCGAGCGACCCGGCCCCGGCCGACCGCCCGCTGCTGGACCGCTGGCTGCTCGGCGAGCTGCACGCCCTCACACGTGACGTCACCGAATCCCTGGAGTCGTACGACACCCAGCGCGCGGGCAAGCTGCTCTCCTCCTTCGTCGACGACCTGTCCAACTGGTACGTCCGCCGCTCGCGCCGCCGCTTCTGGCAGGGCGACGCCGCCGCGCTGCGCACCCTGCACGACGTGGTCGAGACGGTCACCCGCCTGATGGCCCCGCTCACGCCGTTCATCACCGAGCGGGTCTGGCAGGACCTCGTCGTCCCGGTCACCCCGGACGCCCCGGACTCCGTCCACCTCACCTCGTGGCCGGTCGCCGACGAATCCGCGATCAACCCGACCCTCTCCGAGCAGATGCTGCTCGTCCGCCGGCTGGTGGAGCTGGGCCGCGCGACCCGCGCGGAGTCCGGCGTCAAGACCCGCCAGCCGCTCTCCCGCGCCCTGGTGGCCGTCGCCGGCTTCGACTCCCTCGACCCGGCCCTGCACACGCAGATCACCGAGGAACTCAACGTGCTCTCCCTCGCCTCGCTCTCGGAGGTCGGCGGATCCCTGGTCGACACGACGGCCAAGGCGAACTTCCGGGCGCTCGGCAAGCGCTTCGGCAAGGGCGTCCAGGACGTCGCGAAGGCCGTCGCGGCCGCCGACGCGGCAGCGCTCTCCGCAGCGCTGCGCGACGGCACCGCCACCGTCGAGTTCAACGGCGAGCAGATCCCGCTCTCCCCGGACGAAGTGATCATCACCGAGACCCCGCGCGAGGGCTGGTCGGTGGCGTCCGACTCCGGCGCCACCGTCGCCCTGGACCTGGAGATCACCCCGGAACTCCGCCTGGCGGGCCTGGCCCGCGACGCGATCCGGCTGATCCAGGAGGCCCGCAAGAACTCGGGCCTGGACGTGGCGGACCGCATCGCCGTCCGCTGGCAGGCCGCCGACAACGACCTGACCACCGCCCTGACCGAACACGCCACCCTGATCGCGGACGAGGTCCTGGCCACGGACTTCGCCCCCGGCGACCCGGACCGGACCTACGGCCAGCCCTTCACGGACGACCAGCTGGGCCTGACCTTCCACCTGCGCAAGCAGTAGAAACCACGGAGGCCGCCGCCCACCACACCAGGTGGGACGGCGGCCTCCGCCATATCCGGGCTCGAACGCGAGGGGCCGGGACCGCAGGCGTGGGGGTCCGAAATGCTGCCGAGCTACTTGTGGGCCGCCAGGCCCTCACTAGTCGATTTCGGACCCCCACGCCGGAGGGCCCGGCCCCGCAGCCACCGACGCACCGGACGACGAAAACGGGCCGGGCCCCAAGGGAGAAATCCCCAGGGGCCCGGCCCGATGCCCGCCGCAGGCGCTGACGCGCCGAGCGGCAGGCGACTAGTTGTCGTCCTCGTCGATCAGGAAGCCACGCATCGGCGTAGGCGCCTGCTGCAGCGGCTGCGGGCTCTGCGGCCGCACCGGAGCCATCGGCTGCGTCATGGCCGGAGACATCTGCTGCTGGCCGCCGTACGTCGGGTTCGGGCCGCTGTGGCCCATGCCCTGGTTCCCGTACGACGGGTTCTGGCCGGTGTTGTGACCCATCGCACCGGCACCGGCCGGAGCCATGCCACCGCCCATGGATCCACCCATCGTCCCGCCGCCCATGGAGGACGGAGCGGGCAGCGACGCGGCGGCCGGGGCACGCGGCGGAGCCAGCGAGTCGTCCGCCTGGGTCTCCAGCTGGCGCAGCTGGCTCTCCAGGTAGGACTTCAGACGGGTCCGGTACTCACGCTCGAAGCCGCGCAGGTCTTCGACCTTCCGCTCCAGCGTGGCGCGGGCGGACTCCAGCGAGCCCATCGCTACGCGGTGCTTCTCCTGCGCGTCCCGCTCCAGGGCGTCAGCCTTGGCACGGGCGTCCCGCTCCAGGCCCTCGGCGCGGCTGCGTGCCTCGCCGACGATCTTGTTGGCCTCGGAACGGGCCTCCGCGATCGCCTGGTCGGCGGTCTGCTGCGCCAGCGAAAGAACCCGCGCCGCGCTGTCGCCGCCGGGCGACTGCTGCTGCATGGGGTGGCCCTGCTGCTGCATCGGATGCTGCTGCTGCATGGGGTGCTGCTGCTGCATCGGGTGCTGCTGGCCCATGGAGTTCTGGCCCATCGGACCCTGACCCATTTGGTTCTGGCCCATCGGACCCTGACCCATGGGGCCCTGGCCCATCGGGCCGGGACCGTGCTGCTGCTGGGCGCTCGGCCCGGCAGGCAGCTGCAGTGCGCCGGACTGCTGCTGGGGCTGCCCCATCTGCTGGGGCGGACCCATCTGCTGCGGCGGCACGGGCTGCGGTCCGGATATGGCCGCGGGGACCGGACGGTCCTGCGACTCCGGCTTGCGCATGCCCTGCTGCTGGTTCTGGGCGGCGGCTCGGGTGGCCGCGGCCAGTTTGGCCCGCAGGTCCTCGTTTTCTCGTAGGAGCCTGGTCAGCTCTCCCTCGACCTCATCGAGGAAGGCGTCGACCTCGTCCTCGTCATAACCTTCTCGGAGGCGGACGGTCGTGAACTGCTTGTTCCGCACGTCCTCGGGGGTCAGCGGCATCTCTTCACCTCAACGTGATCGTCGACATATCGGGAGTCCGCATCGTTCATCACAGACTCCCGACAACGCGGAGCAGGATGAGCACGATGATCATCAATACGAAGAAGGACAGGTCGAGCGCCACGCCCCCGAGACGCAGCGGCGGAATGAACCGCCGCAGAAGCTTGAGTGGCGGATCGGTGACAGTGTAGGTGGCCTCAAGGACCACCACCATCGGCTTCCCAGGTTGCCACGAGCGCGCGAACTGGAAGACGTAATCCATCACCAACCGGAAGATCAGCACGATCAGGAAGCACATCAGCACGATGTAGAGCACCTGTAGTGCGTAGCTCATCGCGCGTCCCTCTCCCCTGCTCGCCTTCGGCCTGGTGGCCGGATTTCCTCGGTGTGTGGTGCTCAGCTCTGGTTGAAGAACCCGCCCTCGGCGATGCGGGCCTTGTCCTCCGCCGTGACATCGACGTTAGCAGGCGACAGCAGGAACACCTTCTGCGTCACCCGCTCGATGCTGCCGTGCAGGCCGAAGACCAGGCCGGCGGCGAAGTCGACAAGACGCTTTGCGTCCGTGTCGTCCATCTCCGTCAGATTCATGATCACCGGTGTGCCCTCGCGGAAGTGTTCCCCGATGGTACGGGCTTCGTTGTACGTGCGGGGGTGAAGTGTGGTGATCCGGTAGGGCTCACGCTCGGACACGACCTTGGGCATGATCACCGGTGCGTTCTTCTCCATGCTGTGACGTTCGGGTGTGATGGACGCCACTGGGGCGATCCGCGGTTCGCGGGGCGCCGGCGCATGGACGAGTCGTGCCGGTTCGTCCCGTTGTGGCTGGTGCTGGGCGAGCTCATTGTGCTGATTGTGCTGGCTGCGTGGCCTGTGGTTGCGCTCAGGCTCCGGCTCGGGTTCGAACTCGTCGTCGGGATCGAATCCCGGGCCGTCGTACCCGTCGTCCTCCACGAGGCCGAGGTAGACCGCCATCTTGCGCATCGCGCCGGCCATGCTCTGCGTCCTCTCAGCGGGGAAAGACCATATTTATTGCTGTGGTCCGACTTGTTTGGTGACGTTACCGGAGCCCGGGACGGACTCCGAGTACCGCAGTACCGACGCGTACATGTGTCGCTCCCGCCGCCACCGCCTGCTCCAGGTCGGCGCTCATCCCTGCCGAGACCATGGTGGCAGCCGGATGGGCCGCGCGCAGGCCGGATGAGATTTCCGCCAGCCGATCGAAGGCGGCGCGGGGTTGGCCCCGGTACGGGCCGTCGAGCGGAGCGACCGTCATCAGCCCGTCGAGCCGGAGGCCCGGCGCCGCGGCGATCGCGTCGGCGAGGCCGCCGACGACGTCGGGCGCGACTCCGCCCCTGCTGCCCTGGGTTCCTGACTCGGCGTCAAGGGCGACCTGGACCAGACAGCCCACCTCGCGGCCGCGGGCGACCGCCGCGGTGGACAGCGCGCCGACCAGCCGGAGCCGGTCGACGGAGTGCACGACATCGGCGTAACCGACCACGGAACGGACTTTATTGGTCTGCAACTGACCCACGAAATGCCAGGTCAGCGGCAGATCCGCACACGCGGCAGCCTTCGGGGCGGCGTCCTGGTCGCGGTTCTCCGCGACCTGCTGAACGCCGAGTTCCGAGAGAAAACGCACATCGCTCGCGGGGTAGGTCTTGGTGACCACCACCAGCGTCACGTCCTTGCGGTCGCGGCCCGCCGCGTCGCACGCGGCGGTGATGCGCTCCTCGACCCGGGCCAGATTCGCGGCCAGTTGGGCCTTGCGATCCGTCACTGCCTCGCTCACGTTCCTTCAGTCGATCCGATGATACGAACATGGGATATCTCACCCATAGCCGTCTCGAATCGGGCGAGTTGGGCGGATACACAGCGAACGGCGCTCATCGCGCCCCTCCGTAAAGAGGGACGAAATGCGCGCCGTTCACCGAGGGGCCGAACCCGGCCACTTCACGAACAAGGGGACAAGAAGGTCACATCACCCAGGGAACTGAGGGAAGCTCACTTCAGGAAATCGGGTACGTCCAGCTCCTCGGCCGCGGAGTCCTGGTACGGACGGGCCGGCGGCACGTGCGGCGGGGTGACCGGGGACGGCGGGACCTCAGCGACCGGCTCCGGCTCCTCGGCACGGACCGGCACACTGCCGAGACCGCTGTAGGAGGTCGGGCGCGGGGCCTCGGCCTGGCTGCCGACCCGGGCAGGTCCGGTGGCGGGAGTCTCCTCGCGACCGCTGTACGCGCCGAGCACCTTGTCGCGGTTGCCCTTGGGCGGCGGCTGGCCGCCGTCGAAGCCGGCCGCGATCACGGTGACCCGGACCTCGTCGCCGAGCGCGTCATCGATGACCGCACCGAAGATGATGTTGGCCTCGGGGTGCGCGGCCTCGCTCACCAGCTGGGCGGACTCGTTGATCTCGAACAGGCCGAGGTCGGAGCCGCCGGAGATGGAGAGCAGCACGCCGCGGGCGCCGTCAATGGACGCTTCGAGCAGCGGCGAGGAAATGGCCATCTCCGCGGCCGCTACCGCGCGGTCGTCGCCACGGGCCGAACCGATGCCCATCAGGGCGGAACCCGCTTCGGACATCACGGACTTCACATCGGCGAAGTCCAGGTTGATCAGACCCGGGGTGGTAATGAGATCGGTGATCCCCTGCACGCCGGACAGCAGCACCTGGTCCGCGGACCGGAACGCGTCGAGCACGCTGACCTGGCGGTCCGAGATGGACAGCAGCCGGTCGTTCGGGATCACGATGAGAGTGTCGACATTTTCGCGGAGACCGGCGATGCCGTCCTCGGCCTGGTTGGCGCGGCGACGTCCCTCGAAGGTGAAGGGCCGGGTGACCACACCGATCGTCAGGGCGCCCAGCGAGCGGGCGATATGCGCGACCACGGGTGCGCCGCCGGTACCGGTGCCGCCGCCCTCGCCCGCGGTGACGAAGACCATGTCTGCGCCCTTGAGCACTTCTTCGATCTCTTCGCGGTGGTCCTCGGCGGCCTTGCGGCCGACATCGGGGTTCGCGCCGGCGCCGAGGCCGCGGGTGAGTTCGCGGCCGACGTCGAGCTTGACGTCGGCGTCGCTCATCAGGAGGGCCTGCGCATCGGTGTTGATCGCGATGAACTCGACGCCCTTGAGACCGACCTCGATCATCCGGTTGATGGCATTGACGCCACCGCCGCCGATTCCGACGACCTTGATGACTGCGAGGTAGTTCTGCGGTGCTGCCACGTCGAAGGCCTCTCGCCTCGAGTTACGTATGCCTGTGGGACGGTCGGTACGTTCGCCGGTGCTGCCCCGAACCCTAACGCTGAGGTTTAGGGTTACCAGTATGCCTGTCCCATGCGTTCCTTGGGACAGGACACTAAGTCGACAAGCGGTGTGCGTTCAACGAACACGCCGAACCTCCCGTTTTTCTTTTGACCCTATGTGATCACGGCCCGGTCGGGCGAACCAGGGGGCGAACCGGGATACTCGGCGTCAACTTCCCGATGCCGCAGGGGCGCTGGGAGCGCTTACATCGAATCTGTTCGCGTTTTTCGCCGCCTTCATCAGAGCGATCAGCACCGACGCCTTCTGCTCACCCTCTTCGGAGCTCCCCCACACCACCGTCCGGCCGCCGGAGAGTTCGACGGTGACGCTGTCATAGGACCGCATCCTGATGACACGGGCATCCTTGCGGACGGAATCGGGGAGACTCGCGGAGACTTCGACGGCCGCCCGCAGTAGGCTCTTTGTTCCGAAGTGGAGAAGGCTCGGAGACTGATCCGGAGTCAATTCCACGAGGGGCGCACCGGCCGGCGCGGTGGCGACGGTGGCGAAACGTACGCCTTCCGCGTCCACTTCGATGAACTTTTCGCCGCTCTTGAGTACCGCGGACGGCGCTCTCTCGGTCACTTTCAGGCCGATGCCGTGCGGCCAGTCCCGTTCGACGGTCACCTCGGCGATCCGCGGCAGGGCGGCGAGCAGCCGGCGTTCGACGGCGCCGGTGTCGACCGAGGCGAGCGGTCCCCCGAGCGGTACGGCCGCGGCGGCGCGCACCTCGTCGGCGGTGAGCACCTTGGTGCCGCTGACCGTGACGTGCTGCGCCCGCAGCCAGGACGAGCCGTAGACCAGCCATGTCCCGGCGGCGGCCAGCACGGTGACGAGGACGAGCAGGATCAGCACGGCGCGGCGCGCGCGCTTGCGGCGGGCGGGCGTGCGACGCGGGGGGGCGGTCGGCTCCGCCTTCCCGCCGCGTTCCGCGGTGGTCGGTCCGGCCATGCGTTCGCCCCTTCCTGCGCCCTGGCCGCCCCCGGAACGTGACCGGGGGCCGCCCCTGGGCGGGCTTGCTGTCCAAGCCCGCCGGGGGGCTCCTATCCTGCCCGGCGGGCGGCAATCGCCTCGTACACCATGCCGACCAGCAGGTCGTCGGCGTCGGGGCGGCCGAACTCGGCGGCGTGCCGGGACATCTCGTACAACCGGTGCGGATCGGTCAGCACCGGGAGGACGTTGCCGACGACCCAGTCCGGGGTCACCTCGGCGTCGTCCACCAGCAGCCCGCCGCCCGCCTTGACCAGCGGCTGGGCATTGAGGCGCTGTTCGCCGTTGCCGATCGGCAGCGGGACGTAGGCGGCCGGCAGGCCGACCGCGGACAGCTCGGCGACGGTCATCGCGCCGGCCCGGCAGAGCATCATGTCGGCGGCCGCGTAGGCGAGATCCATCCGGTCGATGTACGGAACCGGGCGGTAGGGCGGCATTCCGGGCATGTTGTCGGGGACCGGGAGTTCGTTCTTCGGACCGACCGCGTGCAGGATCTGGACGCCGGACTGCTGCAGTCGCGGGGCGACCGTGGCGATCACCTCGTTCAGCCGGCGGGCGCCCTGGGAGCCGCCGGAGACCAGCAGCGTCGGCAGGTTCTGGTCGAGTCCGAAATAGGCCCGTGCCTCGGCGCGCACGGCGGCCCGGTCGAGGGTGGCGATCGTCCGGCGCAGCGGGATGCCGATGTAACGGGCGTTGCGCAGCTTGCTGTCCGGGCTGCTGACGGCGACGCCGTGGGCGTAGCGCGAGCCGATCTTGTTGGCGAGGCCCGGGCGGGCGTTGGCCTCGTGGACGACGATCGGCACACCGAGCCGCTTGGCGGCGAGATAGCCGGGCAGCGCGACGTAGCCGCCGAACCCGACGACCACATCGGCCTTGGTGCGTTCCAGGATCTGCTCCGCGGCCTTGATGGTGCCGCGCAGCCGTCCGGGGACGGTGATCAGTTCGGGCGTGGGGCGGCGTGGCAGCGGAACGGCCGGGATCAGCGCCAGTTCATAACCGCGCTCCGGGACGAGCCTGGTCTCCAGGCCCTTCTCCGTGCCGAGCGCTGTGATTCCTACGGTCGGGTCCTGCCTGCGCAGGGCATCGGCGAGCGCGAGCGCAGGCTCGATGTGGCCGGCGGTCCCCCCACCGGCGAGTACGACATGCACCGAAATTCACCGCTTCCCGGACGGCCGTCCTTTGACGAACCGTCTCATCGTCCGTGACATCACCCCGGGTCCGCGCACGGCCAGTGCCGCTCGCGCCCCGGGCTCACTCCTAGCGAAGGAGATGAGCAACCCGATCGCGAACATCGTCGGCAGGAGGGCCGAACCTCCGTAGGAGAACAGCGGAAGCGGGACTCCGGCGATCGGCAGCAGGCCGAGCACCGCACCAATGTTGATCACGGCCTGAGCCGTGATCCAGGTTGTCACGCCACCCGCTGCGAACCTGACGAAGGGGTCCTCCGTACGACCGGCCACGCGGATACCCGCATAGCCTAGGGCCGCGAAGAGGGCGAGAACCGACAGCGTCCCCGCGAGACCCAGTTCCTCCCCGGTGACGGCGAAGATGAAGTCGGTGTGCGGCTCGGGCAGTTCGCCCCATTTTTCCATACTCGCGCCCAGTCCGGAACCGAACCAGCCACCGGATGCGAGGGCGTAGATCCCGTGCACGGCCTGCCAGCACTGGTCGTTGGTGCCCGGATCGCTGGCGGCGATGCAGCCGAGCCGTGACATCCGGTTGGGGCTGGTCTTGATGGCCAGGAACGCGAGGAAGGCGGCGCCGGAAAGCACTCCCACGAACAACCGGGTGGGGGCGCCGGCCAGCCAGAGCAGGCCGAAGAGAATCGCGGTGAGGATGATCGTGGTGCCCATGTCGCCGCCGAGCATGATCAGGCCGAGCACCATGAATGTCACGGGCACCAGGGGCACCAGCAGGTGCTTCCACTGGATCAGCAGGTTCTTGTCGCTCTTGCGGGCCAGCAGGTCGGCGCCCCACAGGACGAGTGCGAGCTTGCCGAATTCGCTGGGCTGCAGCTGGAAAGGCCCGCCGAGAGAGATCCAGTTGGTATTGCCGTTGACCGTTTCCCCTATTCCCGGCACCTGGACCAGGCACATCAGGAAAACGGCGCCGAGCAGCAGCGGATACGCCAGCGCGCGGTGCAGCTTGACGGGCATACGCGCGGCGGAGATCAGCAGCACGGTGCCGATGGCGGCGGCCAGCAACTGCTTGCGGAAGTAGTACGTGGACGGGTAGCCGTAGCGCAGCGCCTGGATCATCGACGCGGAGTAGACCATCACCAGCCCGAGAACGGTGATGAGCAGGCTTCCGCCGAGGATCAGGTAATACGCGGTGAGCGGCCGGTCCCAGGCCGCCTGGAGGCGGTCGTGGAGCCTGCGTGCGCCCCCCAGGGGGCCGGACCGCCGGGTCCTGGCCTCCTTGCGTGCCGGGGCGGGTACGGCGGGCCTGGCGGGGCCCGCAGCGACGCGCTTGGCGGGCAGCACGCGGGCCGCCCCTTCGCGGGAACGGCGTTCCACGCCGCGGGCGGCGGAACGGTCTGCCGTCATGCGTCCCCTCCAGTGGTACAGCGCCGGGGGTCTACGACTTGGGGAGCGGGGACGCCCGGCTACTTGTCGTGTCCCGCGCTCTCGGGTACCAGGGCCCGCACGGCCTCGGCGAATGCCTCGCCACGCTTGCCGTAGTTGGTGAACATGTCCATGGAGGCGCAGGCCGGTGCCAGCAGAACCGTGTCACCGGGCCGGGAGAGCTCCCTCGCCGCCTCCACCGCCGCGGCCATCGCCCCAGTGTCGGTCCGTTCCAGGTCGGTGACCGGGACCTCGGGGGCGTGTCGCGCGAGCGCTTCGCGGATCAGCGCGCGGTCGGCGCCCATCAGCACCGCGCCGCGCAGCCGCGGGGCGGACCTGATGACCAACTCGTCGAACGTGGCGCCCTTGGCGAGGCCGCCGGCGATCCACACGATGGACTCGTAGGCGGCCAGCGAGGCCTCGGCGGCGTGCGTGTTGGTGGCCTTGGAGTCGTCCACGTAGGCGACCTCGTCGACGGTCTCCACGAGGGCGATGCGGTGGGCGTCGGGCCGGAAGGCGCGCAGCCCGTCGCGTACGGCGGCCGGTTCGACGCCGAAGGCGCGGGCCAGCGCCGCGGCGGCCAGCGCGTTGGCGATGTTGTGCGGGGCGGGCGGCTGGACGTCGGAGACTTCCGCGAGCTCCTGGGCGTTCTTGTGCCGTCCCTCGACGAAGGCGCGGTCGAGCAGGATGCCGTCCACCACGCCGAACTGGGAGGGACCGGGGCTGCCGAGGGTGAAGCCGATCGCGCGGGCACCCTCCTCGACGTCGGCCTCGCGGACCAGTGCCTCGGTCGCCGGGTCCGCGGTGTTGTAGACGCAGGCGACCTGGTTGCCCTCGTAGATCCGGCCCTTGTCGGCGGCGTACGCCTCCATGGAGCCGTGCCAGTCCAGGTGGTCCGGCGCGAGGTTGAGGACGGCCGCGGAGTGCGGCCGGACGCTGGGCGCCCAGTGCAGCTGGTAGCTGGAGAGCTCGACGGCCAGGACGTCGTACTTCTCCTCGCCGAGCACGGCGTCCAGGACCGAGACGCCGATGTTGCCGACGGCGGCGGTCCGCAGGCCGGCGGCCTTGAGGATGGAGGCGAGCATCTGGACGGTGGTGGTCTTGCCGTTGGTGCCGGTGACCGCCAGCCACGGCGCGGCACTCTCGTCCCGCAGTCGCCAGGCCAGCTCCACGTCGCCCCACACCTCGACACCGGCCGCCTCGGCGGCCGCGAAGAGCGGGCTCGTGGGCTTCCAGCCCGGTGCGGTGACAACAAGCCCGGTGCCTTCGGGGAGGGTGTCGCCGTCGCCCAGGCGCACGGTGACGCCCAGCTCCCGCAGCCCCTCGGCCTCGGTCCGCTCCCGCTCACCGTCGCCGCTGTTCACGACGGTGACGACGGCGCCCAGGGCGTGCAGTGCCCGTGCGGCCGGGACGCCGGAGACGCCCAGGCCCGCGACGGTGACGCGGACGCCCGCCAGTTCGGTCGCCACCGGGTGCGGCGCTGTCACGAGGCGGCCACCCAGCCGGCGTAGAACAGTCCGAGGCCGATGGCCATGCACATGCCCTGGATGATCCAGAAGCGGACCACGACCAGGACTTCGCTCCAGCCCTTGAGTTCGAAGTGGTGCTGGAGTGGCGCCATCCGGAAGACCCGCTTGCCGGTGAGCCGGAAGGAGCCGACCTGGATGACGACGGAGAGCGTGATGAGGACGAACAGGCCGCCGAGGATCGCGAGCAGCATCTCGGTGCGCGAGCAGATCGCCAGACCGGCGAGCGCGCCGCCGAGGGCCAGCGAGCCGGTGTCGCCCATGAAGATCTTGGCCGGTGAGGTGTTCCACCACAGGAAGCCGAAGCACGCGCCCATCAGGGCCGCGGCGACGACCGCCAGGTCGAGTGGGTCCCTGACCTCGTAACAGGCGCCGTTGGCACTGAGCGGGGCGCCGCACCACTGGCCGTACTGCCAGACGCCGATGACGGTGTAGGCGGCGAAGACCATCACGGACGCACCGGTGGCCAGACCGTCGAGGCCGTCGGTGAGGTTCACGCCGTTGGACATCGCCAGGATCATGAACAGCGCCCAGATGACGAAGATCACCGGGCCGATGGTCCAGCCGAAGTCCTGGGTGAAGGACAGCTTGGTGGAGGCCGGGGTCTGGCCGCGCGAGTCCGAGAAGTTCAGCGCCAGGACCGCGAACGCGATGCCGACGATGAGCTGGCCGCCTAGCTTCGCCTTGGCCCGCAGGCCCAGGCTCCGCTGCTTGACGATCTTGATGTAGTCGTCCAGGAAGCCGACCAGGCCGAGGCCCGCGGTCAGGAACAGCACCAGCAGACCGGACATGGTCGGCCGCTCGCTGGTGATGACCTTGGTCGCGGCATAGGCGACCAGGGTCGCCAGGATGAACGAGATGCCGCCCATCGTCGGAGTGCCGCGCTTGCTGTGGTGCGCCTTCGGACCGTCGTCACGGATCATCTGCCCGTAACCCTTGCGGGCCAGCAGCCGGATCAGCAGCGGGGTGCCGATCAGCGACAGGAAGAGACCGAGCACACCGGATACGAGAATCTGCTTCATCGCGCGGCGACCTCACCTTCGGTGCCGTCGAGCAGCGCCAGCGCCACGCGCTCCAGTCCGACCGACCTAGATGCCTTCACCAGCACGACGTCCCCCGGGCGCAATTCGCTGCGCAGCAGGTCGATCGCCGTCTCCGCGTCGGACACGTGCACCGACTCCTCACCCCACGAACCCTCGTTCTTGGCGCCCATATCCAACCAGGCGGCTTCCAAGCCGCCCACGGCCACGAGCTTGCTGACGTTGAGCCGGACGACCAGTCGCCCGACCGCGTCGTGCTCGGTGAGGGACTCCTCACCGAGTTCGGCCATCTCGCCGAGCACCGCCCACGTACGGCGCCCGCGCCCCATGGCGGCGAGCGCGCGCAGAGCGGCTCTCATGGAGTCGGGGTTCGCGTTGTAGGCGTCGTTGACGACCGTCACGCCGTCGGGCCGCTCGGTGACCTCCATACGCCAGTGCGAAAGGGTTCCCGCGGCGGAGAGCGCGGTGGCGATCTCCTCGACGGGCATGCCCAGTTCACCGGCGACGGCGGCCGCGGCGAGCGCGTTCGACACGTGGTGCTCACCGTACAGGCGCAAGGTCACTTCGGCGCACCCGGTGGGTGTGCGGAGTGTGAAGAGCGCCTGACCTCGGTCGTTGAGCCGGACATTCTCCCCGCGGACCTCGGCGTCGGGCCCTTCGCCGAAGAGCACGACGCGGGCCGAGGTGCGCGAGGACATCGCACGCACCAGCGGGTCGTCGGCGTTGAGGACCGCCACTCCGCCCTGTTCCGCGGCGGGCAGCGACTCCACGAGTTCGCCCTTCGCGATGGCCGTCCGGTCCCGGCCGCCGAACTCGCCGATGTGCGCGGCGCCGACGTTCAGGACGACGCCGATCCGCGGCGGGGTCAGCTCCGTCAGATACCGGATGTGGCCGATGCCGCGGGCGCCCATCTCGAGCACCAGGTGCTGGGTGGACTCCTCGGCGCGCAGCGCGGTGAGCGGCAGCCCGATCTCGTTGTTCAACGAGCCGGGTGTCCACACCGTGGGAGCGTGCCGTTCCAGCAACTGGGCCATCAGGTCCTTGGTGCTGGTCTTGCCGGCCGAACCGGTGAGGGCGACGGTGGTCGCGCCGAGCCGGGCGATGACGGTCCGGGCGAGGGCGCCGAGCGCGGCCACGACGTCGTCGACGACGATCGCGGGCACGCCGACGGGGCGGGAGGCGAGTACCGCCACCGCTCCGTCCTTCACGGCGCCCACCGCGTAGTCGTGGCCGTCCACGCGCTCGCCGGCGAAGGCGGCGAACAGCGCGCCGGGCACCACCTCGCGGGAGTCGATGACCACGGGGCCCGTCACGCGCGTCCCTGGTTCCGGTATGTCGTGCATGCTCCCGCCGACCGCGTCAGCGACCTCGGCGAGGGTGAGTGGGATCACAGCTGTTCCTGGTCCTTCTCGATGGCGGCGCGCAGTACTTCCCGGTCGTCGAAGGGGCGTACCACTCCGGCGATGTCCTGGCCCTGTTCATGGCCCTTGCCCGCGACCAGCACGATGTCGCCGGGCTCGGCCCGGGCTACCGCGATGGCGATGGCGGCGGCCCGGTCGGGCTCGACGATGACGTGCCCGCGTTCGTGGGCGGGTACTTCGGCTGCTCCGTTCAGCATCGCGGCGAGGATCGCGAGCGGGTCCTCGGAGCGCGGGTTGTCGGACGTCAGTACGGCGGTGTCCGCGAGCCGCGCGCAGGCGGCGCCCATCGGGCCGCGCTTGTGCTGGTCGCGGTCGCCGCCGCAGCCGAGCACGGCGTGGATCCGGCCCTCGGTGGTCTTGCGCAGGGCGCGCAGCACGGACTCGACGGCGTCGGTCTTGTGGGCGTAGTCCACGACCGCGAGATACGGCTGGCCCGCGTCGACACCCTCCAGCCGGCCGGGCACCCCGGGGACGGCGGCGACGCCGTCCGCGGCGGTCTGCGGGTCCATGCCGGCGATGACCAGCGCGGTGATCGCGGCGAGGGTGTTGGCGACGTTGAACGGGCCGGGCAGCGGGGCGGCGGCCCGTGCCGTCTCGCCCTTGGGCCCGGTCACGGTGAAGGTGCTGCCCAGCGGGCCGGTCTCGACGTCCGTGGCACGCCAGTCGGCGTCCAGGTCCCCCTCGGCGGAGAACGTGGTGATGGGGACCCCGGCCTCGGCGACGAGCCGGCGGCCGTACGCGTCGTCCAGGTTGACGACGCCGACCCGGCTGCGCTGCGGCGTGAACAGCCGCGCCTTCGCCTGGAAGTAGTCCTCCATGTCCGTGTGGAATTCCATGTGCTCGGGACTGAGGTTGTTGAAGACCGCCACGTCGAAGACGGCGCCGTCCACCCGGCCGAGCACCAGCGCGTGGCTGGAGACCTCCATGACGACCGACCGGACGCCCCGCTCGTGCATGACGGCGAAGAGCGCCTGGAGGTCGGTGGCCTCGGGGGTGGTGCGCTCGCTCTTGATCCGCTCGTCGCCGATCCGCGACTCGACGGTGCCGATGAGACCGGTGGCCTTGCCGTGCACGGCCCGCAGACCGCCCTCGACGAGATAGGCGGTGGTGGTCTTGCCCGACGTTCCGGTGATGCCGATCTGCAGCAGGTCCTCGCCCGGTTCGTCGTAGATCCAGGCGGCCAGCGCGCCCATCCGGGCACGCGGGTCGTCCACGGTCAGGACCGGCAGACCGGTGGCCGCGGCACGCTCGGTGCCCGCTGGATCGGTGAGGATCGCGACGGCGCCCAGATCCGCCGCCTGGACGGCGAAGTCGGCGCCGTGGAAGCGGGCGCCCGGCAGTGCCGCGTAGACGTCGCCGGGGCGGACCGCCCGGGAGTCGTGGGTGATGCCAGTGGCGGGGGCGCCGTCCGCGGGCGGCTCCGCACCGAGCCGCGCGGCCAGCTCCGCCAGCGCTTTGGGACGGACTGCGGACGGGCGGGGCGCGCCCGGCTGCTTGAGGGGGGACTGATCAGCTTTTGGCACGGCGGTGAGGTTACCGGGCTGGCCCCGGTCGGGGCCAAAAGACCCCCGGTCCCGGCCGGGGCGGTCGCCGTCGGATGTGATCGTTGTCACCTCTTCGCTGGGTCGAACTCGACGGGCAGGTGCGGCGCCTCCGCGCCCGAGGGCGCGGCCTGCAGGGATTTGAGGGCGAATTCCATGACCTGCTTGAAGACCGGGCCGCAGATCTGCCCGCCGAAGTAGCTGCCGCTGGTCGGGTTCTGGATCACGCAGGAGACGGTGACACGCGGGTTGTCGGCGGGCGCGAAGCCCAGGAACGAGGCCGTGTACCCCTTGTACCGGCCGGTGACCGGGTCCACCCGGTTGGCCGTGCCGGTCTTGCCCGCGACCCGGTATCCGGCGATCTGCGCCTTGTTTCCGGTGCCCTGTTCGTCGCCGACCACGGACTCCAGCATGGTCGCCAGCGTCTTGGCGGTCTTCTCGCTGACCACCCGGGACGTCTTGGGCGCCTCGGACGGTACGAAGCGGCCGTCGGGACCGGTGATGCCGCGGATCAGGCTGGGCTCCACGCGGACGCCGCCGTTGGCGACCGTCGAGTAGACCGACGTGGCCTGCAGCGCGTTGAGCGACAGGCCCTGGCCGAACGGGATCGTGTACTGCTGGGAGGCGTTCCAGTTCTGCGGCTTGGCCAGGATCCCGCGGGTCTCGCCGGGGAAGCCGAGCCCGGTGGGATCGCCGATCCCGAACTTCTTCAGATACGAGTACAGCACCGCGTTCGCCTGCGCCTGGGTCCTGCCGAGCTGGCCGGTCGCCAGGATCGTGCCGATGTTGCTGGACTTGGCGAGCACCCCGTTGAGGGTCAGCGACCAGGTGCCGTGGTCGATGTCGTCGTGGAAGATCCGGTCGGCGCGCGGCAGGGTGCCGGGGACCGTGACGTGGGTCTCCGGGGTCGCGACGCCCTGGTCCAGGACCGCGGCCATCGACATCAGCTTGCTGACGCTGCCGGGCTCGTAGGCGTCCTGGACGGCCGCGTTGCCCAGCGCGTTGGCGCTGGCGTGGGTGAGGTCGTTCGGGTCGTAGCCGGGGGCGTTGGCCATCGCGAGGATCTCGCCGGTGCGGGTGTCCTGGACGATGACGTAGCCGCGGTCCGCCCGGGATTTCTGCACCTGCGCGGTGATGGCGCTCTGCGCCGCCCACTGGATGTCGCGGTCGATGGTCAGCTGCACGTCCGAGCCGGGCACGGCGGGGTGCTCCTGGACTCCGGCGGTCGGCACCTGGCGGCCGCTGGACTGGGCGTAGCGGATCTTCCCGGCCTCGCCCGCGAGCTCCTGGTCGAGCATCGCCTCGAGACCGCCGCCGCCGGCGCCCTCGCCGTTGACGAAGCCGATCACTCCGGCCGCGAGGTCGCCGCCGGGGTAGACCCGCTTGGTGTGCGGATCACTGAAGATGCCGGCCAGTACACTGCCGCCGCCCTTGGTCTTCGCGGCCTTGTCGTTCAGCGCCCGCTTGAGGTCCTTGATCTGGTTCCAGACCTGCGGGGACTGCTGCCTGGCGATGACCTGGTAGCGGGAGTTCGGGGTGGCGAGCTTCTTCGCGATGGTCCTGGCGTCGCCGCCGACGATCGGCGCGAGGAGCTCGGCCGCCTGCGCGGGCGCGTCCGCGGTCTTCGTCTGGGCGGAGGTGAACAGGAACGGGTCCGCGGTGATGTCGTACGCGTCGACGGTCGTCGCCAGGTCGGTGCCCGACCGGTCGGTGATGGTCCCCCGGTCGGCGGCGACGGTGTGCGAGACCCAGCGGTTGACGGCGGCCTTGGCCGCGTACGCGGGCGCGTCGACGGCCTGCACCTGCAGCAGCCGGACGACGAACGCGAGCATCACCAGCGTCAGGGCGACGCTGACGAGCCGCAGCCGGGGCCTGGGGCGGCCCAGCCGCAGCGGGGCCGGGGGGGCCGGCCGGCGCGGGCGGCGGGCG
>NZ_JAAGLX010000076.1:0-25483 GCF_010548325.1 Streptomyces sp. SID13666
CCAGCGTTCGTCCTGAGCCAGGATCAAACTCTCCGTGAATGTCTCCACGCAAGAGCGGCACCACCGGCCGGAATAAGGCCCGTGGTGCACAGCGTCCTCGCTGTGTAATTGCCTCCCACCAGTTCCCATCCCGAAGGACCGGAGGGCAGAAGGACTTTTTCAAAGGAACCACCAAACGAAACCCGAATGGGTTCCGCCCGGGGTGTTTTAAGTCTGGCGTTGACTTTTGGCACGCTGTTGAGTTCTCAAGGAACGGACGCTTCCTTCGGTGCCGTCACCGGCGCCCTCCGGGCTTCCCTTCGTGTTTCCGACTCTATCAGACGCTTTCACGCCCGATTCCCAGTCAGCGGGAGTACTGCAGATCCTGCATTGTGTTGCTTTAGCGTTTCAGCCTTTCGGCTTTCCCGCTGCACCCGACTTTACCAGAAGGTTTCTGTCGGATTTCCCAGCCAATTCGAGTCTGCCCTGGAAACACACGTTTCCGCGGCACTCGTCGAGGCGGTTGTGACAACGTACTGGAGCGGGGCACCCGGATGCAAATCGGTTGCCCCGCTCCGGTGACTGTGCATCAGGTCTGTGCTCAGACCTCGACGACGACCGGCAGGATCATCGGCCGGCGGCGGTAGGTGTCGGACACCCACTTGCCGATCGCACGGCGGATGAGCTGCTGCAACTGCCGTACTTCCACGACGCCGTCGGAGGCCGACCTGGCCATCGCTTCCTCGATCTTCGGGATGACCGCGGAGAACGCCTCGTCGTCGATCCCGGAGCCCCGGGCATGGATGTACGGCCCGCCCACGAGCTTGCCGGTGTTGCTGTCCATGACGACGGTCACGGAGACGATGCCCTCTTCGCCGAGGATCCGGCGGTCCTTGAGGGAGGACTCGGTGACATCGCCGACCGAGAGGCCGTCGACGTACACATAGCCGGCCTGCACCTTGCCCGCGATCTTGGCGACACCGTCGATGAGGTCGACGACGACGCCGTCCTCGGCGATGACGCAGCGGCTCTTGGGAATACCGGTGAGCTGTCCCAGCTCGGCGTTGGCGCGCAGGTGGCGCCATTCGCCGTGGACCGGCATCAGGTTCTTCGGCTTGCAGATGTTGTAGAAGTACAACAGCTCGCCGGCCGAGGCGTGGCCCGAGACGTGGACCTTGGCGTTGCCCTTGTGGACGACGTTGGCGCCCCAGCGGGTCAGACCGTTGATGACGCGGTAGATCGCGGTCTCGTTGCCCGGGATGAGCGACGAGGCCAGGACGACGGTGTCGCCCTCGACGATCCGGATCTGGTGGTCGCGGTTGGCCATCCGGGACAGGGCGGCCATCGGCTCGCCCTGCGAGCCCGTGCAGACCAGGACGACCTTGTTGTCCGGCAGGTCGTCGAGCTGCTTGACGTCCACGATCAGGCCCTGCGGCACCTTGAGGTAGCCGAGGTCACGGGCGATGCCCATGTTGCGGACCATGGAGCGGCCCACGAAGGCGACCTTGCGGCCGCGCTGCTGGGCGCAGTCCAGCACCTGCTGGATGCGGTGGATGTGGCTGGCGAAGCTCGCCAGGATGATCCGCTTCTCCGCCTTGGCGAAGACCTGCTCCAGCGCCTGCGAGATGTCGCGCTCCGGCGGGATGAAGCCGGGGACCTCCGCGTTGGTGGAGTCGGAGAGCAGCAGGTCGATGCCCTCGTCCGCCAGCCGCGCGAAGGCGTGCAGGTCGGTCAGCCGGCCGTCGAGCGGCAGCTGGTCCATCTTGAAGTCGCCGGTGTGCACGACCATGCCCGCGGGGGTGCGGATGGCGACCGCGAGGGCGTCCGGGATGGAGTGGTTGACCGCGATGAACTCGCAGTCGAAGGGGCCGATGCGCTCGCGCTGGCCTTCGGCCACTTCGAGGATGTACGGCCGGATGCGGTGTTCCTGGAGCTTCGCCTCGATGAACGCGATCGTCAGCTTGGAGCCGATCAGCGGGATGTCGTCCCGCTCGCGGAGCAGAAACGGGACGGCGCCGATGTGGTCCTCATGGCCGTGGGTCAGCACGATGCCGACGATGTCGTCCAGACGGTCCCGGATCGACGAGAAGTCGGGCAGGATCAGGTCGATACCGGGCTGCTCGTCCTCGGGGAAGAGCACTCCACAGTCGACGATCAGCAGCTTCCCGCCGAATTCGAAGACCGTCATGTTGCGGCCGATTTCGCCGAGGCCGCCGAGCGGTGTGATGCGCAGGCCGCCTTCGGGCAGTGCACGGGGCGGGCCGAGCTCGGGGTGCGGGTGGCTCAAAGTTTCTCCTCACCACGCGCGCCGGGGTCCCGTGTGGACCGCTGGTGCGCGTGACATTGCGTTGTGTCGTCGGTTTGCGTGTACGTGCGTATTCAGTTGTGAAGTCTGTGGTGGTGAAGTCTGCGACCCGCGAGCCCGGGGCTGCGGAAGTCTGTGACTACAGGTGTACCCCGCCTGCGGCGAGATCCTGCTTCAGCTGCTCGGTCTCGCTCCCGGACAGCTCCACGAGCGGCAGCCGCAGCGGCCCCGCGGGAAGTCCCAGGAGTTCGAGGGCGGCCTTGGTGGTCATGACACCCTGTGTCCTGAACATGCCCGTGAAAATGGGCAGCAGGCGCTGGTGGATCTCGATGGCCTTGGCGGTGTCTCCGGCCAGGTGGGCCTGGAGCAGTGCGCGCAGCTCGGGTGAGACGACATGGCCGACGACGGAGACGAAGCCGACCGCGCCGATCGAGAGCAGCGGCAGGTTGAGCATGTCGTCGCCGGAGTACCAGGCGAGTCCGCTGCGGGCGATGGCCCAGCTCGCCGCGCCGAGGTCGCCCTTGGCGTCCTTGTTGGCGACGATGCGGGGGTGCTCGGCCAGCCGGACGAGGGTCTCCGTGTCGATCGGGACACCGCTGCGGCCGGGGATGTCGTAGAGCATCACCGGCAGGCCGGTGGCATCGGCGATGACCGTGAAGTTCTGGTACAGCCCCTCCTGGGAGGGCTTGCTGTAGTACGGCGTCACGGTGAGCAGGCCGTGCGCGCCGGCCTGCTCGGCCTGGCGCGCGAGCTCGACGCTGTGCCGGGTGTCGTTGGTGCCGACTCCGGCGATGACGAAGGCGCGGTCCCCCACGGCTTCCAGGACGGCCCGTACGAGCTGCCCTTTCTCCACGTTGCTGGTGGTCGGCGACTCGCCGGTGGTGCCGTTGACGACCAGGCCGTCATTGCCTGCGTCGACCAGGTGGGCGGCCAGTCGCTGTGCGCCGTCGAGGTCGAGCGCGCCGTCCGCGGTGAACGGCGTGACCATTGCGGTCAGGACCCGCCCGAAGGGGGTCGTCGGTGTGGAGGTCGGAGCCATGGGTCCAACGCTACTCGTTGTATGTCGGCGCGTGTCGCCTCGGGACCTGCGGAAAGGACTCCGGCGGTGCCTGCTCGGGGGTCCAAGCACTGCCGGAGTCCGTTTCAGCAGCCTAGATGAACTTCGCGAATGCCTGCAATCGGAACACTTCGGACAAATGGCTGTGACGAGCGCTACGGAGCGATACGCCCGTTGCCGTTGAAGGCCGCGTGGGTCAGCGGCATGAGCTTCGCCCATTCGGCTTCCATCTTCTCGCCGACCATCTCGATCTCCCGCTGCGGGAAGGACGGAACGGCCGCCAGCTCGTGCTGCGTACGGAGTCCGAGGAAGTGCATGAGCGAGCGCGCGTTGCAAGTCGCGTACATCGACGAGAACAGCCCCACCGGGAGGACCGCACGGGCCACCTCACGGGCGATGCCGGCGGCCAGCATCTCCTGGTACGCCTCGTACGCCTGACGGTACGAGGCCTCCATGGCCTCGGTCGTCGCCCGGTGCTGGGCGTCCGTACCGTCCACGAACTCGTACTTGCCCGGACGGCCCTGCTGGACGAGCTTCCGCTCCTGCGCGGGAACGTAGAACACCGGCTGCAGCTCGCGGTAGCGGCCGGACTCCTCGTTGTACGACCAGCCGACGCGGTGCCGCATGAACTCGCGGAAGACGAAGATCGGGGCGCTGATGAAGAACGTCATCGAATTGTGCTCGAACGGGCTGCCGTGCCGGTCGCGCATCAAATAGTTGATCAGGCCCTTGGACCGCTCGGGGTCCTTGGTCAGCTCTTCCAGGGACTGCTCTCCCGCGGTGGACACGCGCGCCGCCCACAGCACGTCCGAGTCCGCGGCGCTGTGCTTGACCAGGTCGACGGTTACCTCACCGCGGAACTGGACGGCGGTCTCGGTGGAGGTGTCGCTCACCGTGGGTCCTTCCTGTCGTCTCAAGGGGCGCGCCCAGCCTAGACGCTGGCGCTGACAGCCCTGGTCATCGCCACAAACCCCACCCCGCCCACCGAATGGCGGACGAGGGTTGTTAGATTGGGAGACTTCCAGCAATTCGGACACAGGAGTGTGCTGCATGTTCCGCCGGGGAGAGCCTGTTCCGTTCGCCTTCATAGCCGAGGCGGAGAGCTTCCAGAGCAACGTCGCTCCTCCGCCCAGAACGCGACCGAGCAGGCTCCGGATCGCGGGACGCGCACTGGGAACGGTGCTGGTGCTCGCCGGACTGGGCGCCGCCGCGCTGCTCGGCGCTCCCGCGCTCGATCCGCACCAACAGGGCTCGGTCGGCTCGCAACACGAAGAGGCAGCCCGGACGCCCTGAGCTGGTCACCGCGTCGGACGGCAGATAACCTCACCGGTCAGAGCCCCACCTCTGCCGGTAAAGGACCACGCACGTGCCCCTGCCTTTCCTCGCCTCCGACAGCGTCCACGACCAGCGCGAGGCGCCCGCGGCGCTGCCGCACACCCCGCAGGACCGGTGGATGCGCCCGTACCGTCCCGGTCCGTGGCGGGTGGCTACGGCCGCGCTGCTGCTGGTGCTCTCCTCGTACGTGCTCTTCGCCGCGATGATCATCGCCGCCACGGGCGCGCTGCCCGGCGCCGGGCTCTGCCTGGGCGGCGGCGTCCTGGTGATCGTCAGCGCGCTGCGGCTGCTGCGGGTCGGGTTCTGGGTCAGCGGACGCGGGCTGCGGCAGTCCGGGCTCTTCTACACGATCACCGTGCCGTGGGACGGCGTCGGCAGTGTGCGCACCGTGCAGCAGCCGGTGAAGGTGCTGGGGCTGCCGCGCACCGTCCAGGGGCAGGCGCTCGTCGTCACCCGCCGGGACGGCCAGGCGCTGCGGCCGCTGATGACCGACCACAACGCCGACTTCCTCGGGCGCACCGAGGCGTTCGACATGGCGGCCGACGCCATAGAGGGCTGGGCCACCGAACTCCGCTGACGCCCTTCCACGGGCAGCCCGGCGAACCGATTCAGCTCGTGCGTACCGGCTTGCCGTCGCGTAGCGCGATGGCGCGCTGCATGGCCTTGCGGGCCCGCGGGGTGTCGCGGGCGTCGAAGTAGGCGATGGCGAGCCGGAACCAGCTGCGCCAGTCGTCCGGGGAGGCTTCCGTCTCGGCCTGGCGCTTCGCGAAGACCGTGTCGGCCGAGTCACGGTCGATCCGGCCGCTGGGGGTGCGGACGAGCTCGTCGACGGGGAGGCCGCCCTCGGCGTCCAGTTCCCGGGAGAGCCGGTTCGCCTGCCGGGCGAACTGGGTGGTCTGCCACAGGAACCAGGCCCCGATGAACGGCAGCACCAGGACGGCGATGCCGAACGGCACGGTGATCCACGTGCCCTCCTCCAGGAGCAGCACACCCCGGCTGCCGACCAGGACGAAGTAGCAGACCAGCGCCCCGGCCAGGACGAAGTAGGTCACTTTGGCGCGCACGGCGATCAGTCCTGGTCCAGGCTGTGTTCATCGGCAAGGAAGTGCTCGAGGCCGAAGGTCAGGCCCGGGGTTCCGGTGACCTTCCGGGCGGCGAGCAGGATGCCTGGCATGAAACTGCTGTGGTGCAGCGAGTCGTGCCGGATCGTGAGGGTCTCGCCCGTGTCGCCGAACAGGACTTCCTGGTGGGCGAGCAGGCCGCGCAGCCGCACCGAGTGCACCGGCACCCCGTCGACGTCCGCGCCGCGCGCGCCGTCCAAGCCGTGCGTGGTCGGGTCCTGCTGGCGCGGCATCCCGGCCGTGTCGCGGGCGGCCGCGATGAGCTGGGCGGTCCGGGTGGCGGTGCCGCTGGGGGCGTCCGCCTTCTTGTTGTGGTGCAGTTCGATGACCTCGACGGTCTCGAACCAGCGGGCCGCCTGCTGCGCGAAGCGCATCGTCAGGACCGCGCCGATGGAGAAGTTCGGGGCGATGAGCACTCCGGTGGCCGGGGACTCCGCCAGCCAGCTGTTGAGAGCCGTCAGACGCTCCTCGGTCCAGCCGGTGGTTCCCACGACGCCGTGGATGCCGTTGCGGACGCAGAACTCCAGGTTCGCCATGACGGCGTCCGGGTGCGTCAGCTCGACGGCGACCTGCGCGCCGGCGTCGGTGAGCCCCGTCAGCGGGTCGTTCCTGCCGAGCGCGGCGACCAGTTCCAGGTCGTCGGCCGCCTCGACGGCCCGCACGGCCTCGGAGCCGATCCGGCCGGTGGCGCCGATGACGGCCACACGGAGCTTGCTCATGCTGATCCGTTCCTCCGGTTGTGCGCCGCGGTCGCGTGCTGCGACCGCGGCGCGGGGTACGACCCGTCGGGCGTGGGTTACGCGACCGATTCGTGCAGACGCGAGGCCTGCTTGTCCTTCAGCGGGCCGATGACGGCCAGCGAGGGACGCTGTCCCAGTACATCGCGGGCGACCGCGCGCACGTCGTCCGGGGTGACGGCGGCGATGCGCTCCAGCATCGAGTCCACCGACATCTGCTCGCCCCAGCACAGCTCGCTCTTGCCGAGGCGGTTCATCAGCGCCCCGGTGTCCTCCAGGCCCAGCACCGTCGAGCCGGACAGCTGGCCGATGGCGCGCTGCAGCTCCTCGTCGGTCAGACCGTGCTCGGACACGTTGTTGAGCTCGTCGCGGCAGATCTTGAGCACCTCGGGGACCCGGCGCGGCTGGCAGCCGGCGTAGACGCCGAACAGCCCGCAGTCCGCGAACGACGAGGTGTACGAGTACACCGAGTACGCCAGGCCGCGCTTCTCGCGGACCTCCTGGAACAGCCGTGAGCTCATGCCGCCGCCCAGCGCGGTGTTGAGCACGCCGAGCGCCCAGCGGCGCTCGTCGGTACGGGCCAGGCCCGGCATGCCGAGCACGACGTGCGCCTGCTCGGTCCTGCGGTCCAGCAGCTCGACGCGGCCGGCGGTGCGCAGCGTGCGGGCGCCGGAGCGCGGGTCCATCGGGACGGCGTCGGTGTCGCGCAGGGAGCCGGCGTTCTCGAACGCCTTGCGGACCTGGCGGACGACCGTGGCGTGGTCGACGTTCCCGGCCGCGGCGACGACGAGGTGCGTCGGGTCGTAGTGCCGCTTGTAGAAGCGGGCGACCTGGTCGCGGGTGAGGGCGTTGATGGTCTCGACGGTGCCGAGGACCGGACGGCCCAGCGGGGAGTCGCCGAGCATCGCCGTGGTGAACAGGTCGTGGACCTGGTCGCCCGGATCGTCCTCGGTCATCGCGATCTCCTCGAGGACGACGCCGCGCTCGGCGTCGATGTCCTCCTGGCGGATCAGCGAGCCGGTGAGCATGTCGCACACCACGTCGATGGCGAGCGGCAGGTCGTTGTCGAGGACGCGTGCGTAGTAGCACGTGTACTCCTTGGCGGTGAACGCGTTCATCTCGCCGCCGACCGCGTCGATCACGGAGGAGATGTCGAGCGCGCTGCGCCGCTTGGTGCCCTTGAAGAGCAGGTGCTCCAGGTAATGGGTGGCGCCGTTCAGCGCCGGGGTCTCGTCGCGGGAGCCGACGCCGACCCAGATGCCGAAGGTCGCGGAGCGGACCGTCGGCAGGGTCTCGGTGACGACGCGCAGACCGCCGGGGAGCACGGTCCTGCGCACGGTGCCGATGCCGTCGGTGCCGGGAATCAGGGTCTGTGTGCGGACGGCCCGCCCCTTGGTGGAGGGACGGGCCGTCACGACAGTGGTGCGAGAGGTCACGAGCCGGACTCGTCCTCGGGGTCGCCCGCTTCTTCACCCTCGATGACCGGGATCAGCGAGAGCTTGCCACGGGCGTCGATCTCGGCGATCTCGACCTGGACCTTGGAGCCCACGGCGAGGACGTCCTCGACGTTCTCGACGCGCTTGCCGCCGGCGAGCTTGCGGATCTGCGAGATGTGCAGCAGACCGTCCTTGCCCGGCATGAGCGAGACGAAGGCACCGAAGGTGGTGGTCTTCACGACGGTGCCGAGGTAGCGCTCGCCGACCTCGGGCATCGTCGGGTTGGCGATCTGGTTGATCACCGCGCGCGCGGCCTCGGCCTGGGAGCCTTCGGTCGCGCCGATGAGGACCGTGCCGTCATCCTCGATGGAGATGTCGGCGCCCGTGTCCTCCTGGATCTGGTTGATCATCTTGCCCTTGGGGCCGATGACCTCGCCGATCTTGTCCACGGGGATCTTGATGCTGATGATCCGCGGTGCGTTCGGGGACATCTCGTCCGGAACGTCGATCGCCTCGTTCATCACATCGAGGATGTGGAGGCGGGCGTCGCGGGCCTGCTTCAGCGCGGCGGCCAGGACCGAGGCGGGGATGCCGTCGAGCTTGGTGTCGAGCTGCAGCGCGGTGACGAAGGTCTTCGTACCGGCGACCTTGAAGTCCATGTCGCCGAACGCGTCTTCCGCACCGAGGATGTCGGTGAGGGCGACGTAGTGCGTCTTGCCGTCGATCTCCTCGGAGATCAGACCCATGGCGATACCGGCGACGGGGGCCTTGAGCGGCACACCGGCGTTCAGCAGCGACATGGTGGAGGCGCAGACCGAGCCCATGGACGTCGAGCCGTTGGAGCTCAGCGCCTCGGAGACCTGGCGGATCGCGTACGGGAAGTCCTCGCGGGACGGCAGCACGGGCAGGATCGCCCGCTCGGCCAGCGCGCCGTGACCGATCTCGCGGCGCTTCGGCGAACCGACGCGGCCCGTCTCACCGACGGAGTACGGCGGGAAGTTGTAGTTGTGCATGTAGCGCTTGCGCGTCTCGGGCGCCAGCGTGTCCATCTGCTGCTCCATGCGGAGCATGTTCAGCGTGGTGACACCCAGGATCTGGGTCTCGCCGCGCTCGAACAGGGCGGAACCGTGGACGCGCGGGATGGCCTCGACCTCGGCGGCCAGCGTACGGATGTCCGTCACGCCACGGCCGTCGATGCGGACCTTGTCCTTGATGACGCGCTCGCGGACCAGCTTCTTGGTCAGCGAACGGTACGCGGCGGAGATCTCCTTCTCGCGGCCTTCGAACTTCGGGAGAAGCTTCTCGGCGGCGATGGCCTTGACGCGGTCCAGCTCGGCCTCGCGGGCCTGCTTGCCGGGGATCGTCAGGGCCTGGGCGAGCTCACCGGTGACGGCCTCGGACAGGGCGGCGAAGACGTCGTCCTGGTAGTCGAGGTAGCGCGGGAACTCGGCGGTCGGCTTCGCGGCCTTGGCCGCCAGCTCGGACTGCGCCTTGCACAGGGCCTTGATGAAGGGCTTCGAGGCTTCGAGGCCGGCGGCCACGATCTCCTCGGTCGGCGCCTCGGCGCCACCCTCGACGAGCGCGATCGTGCGGGCGGTGGCCTCGGCCTCCACCATCATGATCGCGACGTCGCCGTCCTCGAGGGCGCGGCCGGCCACGACCATGTCGAAGACGGCGTCCTCGAGCTGGCTGTGACGCGGGAAGGCGACCCACTGGCCCTTGATCAGTGCGACGCGGACGCCGCCGATCGGGCCGGAGAAGGGGAGACCGGCGAGCTGCGTCGAGGCGGAGGCGGCGTTGATCGCGACCACGTCGTACAGGTCATCGGGGTTGAGCGCCATGATCGTGCAGACGACCTGGATCTCGTTGCGCAGGCCCTTGGCGAAGGACGGGCGCAGCGGGCGGTCGATCAGACGGCAGGTGAGGATCGCGTCCTCGGAGGGGCGCCCTTCGCGGCGGAAGAACGAACCGGGGATCCGGCCGGCCGCGTACATGCGCTCCTCGACGTCCACCGTGAGGGGGAAGAAGTCGAGGTTCTCCTTGGGGTGCTTCGAGGCACTGGTGGCCGACAGCACCATGGTGTCGTCGTCCAGGTAGGCCACGGCGGAGCCGGCGGCCTGACGGGCCAGACGGCCCGTCTCGAAGCGGATGGTGCGGGTGCCGAAGGAACCGTTGTCGATAACGGCCTCGGCGTAGTGGGTCTCGTTCTCCACTATGGGGATTCTCCTCATTCATGTCCCAGGGCGTATCCCGGGGACCTTCGGTGAGGGGAAGCGTCCCGCCAGGGGCCGGTCTTCGATCGAAGCCTTCGGGGAGTCCTGCTGCCCGGAGGCCACTACCGAGGACCGGCGTTCGTGGCTCATTAGGAGGACGCTCCTCCTCGTGTGTTACAGCGTGCTCACACCAGACTACAAAGAATCGCCGGTCGAGTACGCAAAGGGAGCGGCTCCCGGGTGGGAACCGCTCCCCCGCACAACGTCCTACTTGGCGCCGGCCGCACCGCGGCGGATGCCGAGGCGCTCGACCAGGGCGCGGAAGCGCGTGATGTCCTTCTTGGCCAGGTACTGCAGCAGACGGCGGCGCTGGCCGACGAGCAGCAGCAGACCACGGCGGGAGTGGTGGTCGTGCTTGTGCAGCTTGAGGTGCTCGGTGAGGTCCGAGATACGGCGCGAGAGCATCGCGACCTGCACCTCGGGGGAGCCCGTGTCGCCCTCCTTGGCACCGAACTCGGCGATGATCTGCTTCTTCGTCGCGGCGTCGAGCGGCATACGAACTCCTCAGGTGTTGGTTTGCCTCCGAGTGCCCCTGGACTGGAATCACAGGCGATCTTGGATAACTCTGGAGGCGAGGACGCGGGTTCTTACACACACATCCGTCAGCCAGAGTACCAGCCGCACGGGCGACGCTTCGCCGCGCGGGTCCGGAGGCCTATTCAGCCACTGGTCAGGCTGCGCACCGAGGTGTACACGTCGAGGACAGCCAGGCAGAGAGGAACAAGGGCCAGGAGGATGAATCCCTCGGCGAGGTCGAGGGTACGTCCCCAGAACGGCGAGACACCCTGGCGGGGGACGATCAGGGCGATGGCGGTGAGGAGTGCCGCACCCATCGCCACCACGGCCGACAACCAGATCGTCCGCACATCGAGCGGCCCACGGTCGCCCTGCAGCAGCTCCCGGACCACCCCGGCCGGCGGGTTGAGCGCCAGGCCCAGAATGAGCAGGGTCACGGCGCCGATCCCGGCGACCAGCAGACACACGACCTGCGCCGTGTAGCGGAAGAGACGGGCGCGCAGGAGAGTGGCGACGCCGACGGCCAGGGCGAGCAGCTGCGCCCACACGGAGTCCGAGAATCCGAGGACGGCCGCGGACCCCAGCACGACGGCGGAGCACCCGCCGACCAGGCCGAGCAGCATCTCGTGGCCGCGGCGTGCCTGCGCGGCGATACGCCCGTAGTCGACCGGCTCCGTGGTGGGCCGCTCTCCGAAGCGCTCTACGGGCCGGCCCGGCCCTGCACTCTCCTGCGGGGAGCGGAACCCGATCGGCAGCCGGGCGAAACGAGCGGACCAGCCGGGGAGGAATCCGACCAGGGCGACCGCGGTCACCCCGGCGACCGCTGCGGCTTCCCTGGGAGCAGCGCCGGTCATGATCGTGCCAAAGGTCGTGAGGGTGCCGGCGGCGGCCGCCATGGCCGCGCCGACGAAGGGCGCGTCTCCGTACGGGAGCAGCGCGATCAGCAGGATCGCGGCGATGAGCACGGTGACGCAGCCGACGAGGAACTGAAGTCTGCCGGGGCCTTCACCCGATCGGGGCTCGATGATCCCGGAGCCCGCGATGAGCAGCATCGGCAGTCCGCCGAGACCGAGGGCCACGGCGGAGGCCCGGTCGTCGTACACCCGGGCCCGCACACCGGCCAGCGCCGTCAGCAGTACGCCCGAGGCGCCCGCGATGACGCCGGGCAGGCTGTGCATGTCGTGCCTGAGCGGGTCCGCGAACCACAGGACGAAGCCCGTCATCAGCAGCAGGACCACTCCGCCGCTCAGCCCGGCCGCCCGCATCAGGTCGTCGCTCCAGCTGTGGCGGTCGCGGTCCACAGCGGAAGCGATGGCGTCCACCACGTCGTCGTGGACGGCCGGCGGGAGCGAGTCCGCGAACGGGCGGAGACTGAGCAGCTCGCCGTCGAGGACGCGCTGGGCGGCGAGGGATAGCCCGCCGTCGAGGACGGACCCGTCACGGCGCGTGAGGTGGAACCCGGTGGGCTCTCCCGCCACCTGAGTCTGCCCCGACAGCGTGAGGAGCTCCGACCGCAGATCGGCCACGGGTACGTCGTCGGGGAGTGCCAGGTCGATCCTGCTGTCCGGCGCTACGACGGTGACGCGGCAGTAGCCTGTCGCTGCGGTCGTGATCACCTGGTGGATCCCCCTCGTCGGTGTCGTCTGCTGCGGTGCGCCACCCTATCGGGGCCGGTCAACTGGGCCGTGCGGCAGCACCACTAGGATCACTGACGCGCGGACAGCGGCCGCCGCCACGGGGGCGTCGGTGCGGAACCATCTGCTGCGCACGGGGGATTGATACATCGGTGAGCGTCGTCATCGTCAAACGACCGCCGAGGGCACTGCCGCCCGCGGTCCCGTCGGGAGAACTCCGTCTGGAACCGCCGCCGGAACTCCCCCGCGCCCAGGACCAGGGCCTGTTGATGAGTCTGTTGCCCATGCTCGGCATGGGTGGTTCCGCGGCCTACTTCTTCATGCCGGGTTCCCAGCCCATCATGAAGATCATGGGCGGGTTGATGCTCGCATCCACCGTCGTGATGGCGATCGCGCAGGCCGTCAAGATGCGGCAGGGCGTGGCCGGACACATGGCCGACGCACGCCGCGACTACCTCAAGTATCTCGCGCAGATGCGCAAGCAGGCGCGTCAGACCGCTGAGCAGCAGCGCGCCGCCCAGCTGTACACGCATCCGGCTCCCGACCAGTTGTGGGCTCTGTTGGGCGGAGCCGGTCCGCAACCGGTCGGCGGTGGCCAGGGCGCCCGGGTGTGGGAACGCCGTCCGGGCGATGAGGACTTCGGCCAGGTGCGTTTCGGGCTGGGTCCGCAGCAGCTGGCGACGCCCCTCGTCGCACCCGAGACGGCACCCGTCGACGAGCTGGAACCGCTCACGACGCACGCGATGGACAACTTCCTGCAACATCACGGGCAGGTCGAGGACCTTCCGCTGGCAGTCTCGATGCGGGCGTTCTCCGAGATCGGGCTGTCCGGTGACGCAACGACGGTGTACGGGACGGCACGCGCGGTGCTCGCCCAGCTGGCGTCGTTGCACCCACCCGAGGACCTGGTGGTGGCCGTCGTCCGGTCCGCCGGATCCGCGCCGGAGTGGGAGTGGGCCAAGTGGCTCCCCCATGCGCAGCACCCCGCCCTCTGCGACGGCGCCGGATCGGTACGGCTGATCACCGACAGCGTGCTGGAACTGGAGGCGCTGCTGCACAGCACTCTGGAGGGGCGTCCGCGCTTCCAGCGCGACGCCCAGCCGTTGCTGGACCGGCCGCACATCGTCGTCGTCCTCGACGGCGCCACCGTCGCGCCGGGGTCCTCCCTGGCGCCGCCCGAGGGACTGCAGGGGGTCACCCTGATCAGGATCGCCCCGGGAGAGCCCGACGAGTCCCGCGGTGGCCTGTCCGTCGACGTGACCCCTTTCGAGATGCGGATCGATTCGGGAGGAACGGTCTACAGCGGTACGGCCGATGTACTGGGACCGGTGGAGTCGGAATCCCTGGCCCGGCAGCTCGCGCCCTTGCGCATCGGAAGCGGCAGGGACGACGAACCGCTGCTGGCCAACCTGGACTTCACCGATCTGATGGGAATCGGCGAGGCGGCGGCGCTCGATGTGACTCGCAGCTGGCGGCCCCGCGCGCAGCACGACCGGCTACGGGTGCCGATCGGTGTCGGCGAGAACGGTGAGCCGGTGTTTCTCGACCTCAAGGAGGCCGCGCAGGAGGGCATGGGCCCGCACGGCCTGTGCGTCGGCGCGACCGGCTCCGGCAAATCGGAGCTGTTGCGCACCCTGGTACTCGGTCTTGCCGTCACGCACTCCTCGGAGACCCTGAACTTCGTACTCGCGGACTTCAAGGGTGGCGCGACATTCGCCGGCATGTCGGCCATGCCGCACGTCGCGGCCGTCATCACCAACCTCGCCGACGACCTGACACTCGTCGACCGCATGCGCGACTCCATCACCGGCGAACTGCAGCGGCGGCAGGAGCTGCTGCGCTCGTCCGGCAGCTTCGCGAACATCCACGACTACGAGAGGGCCCGTGCGGCGGGTGCCGCTCTGGAGCCGATCGCGTCGCTCGTGATCGTGATCGACGAGTTCAGCGAACTGCTCACGGCCAAGCCCGAGTTCATCGACATGTTCATCCAGATCGGGCGGATCGGTCGTTCCCTCGGAGTGCACCTGCTGCTGGCCTCGCAACGCCTCGAGGAGGGCAAGCTGCGGGGACTCGACACCTATCTCTCCTACCGGATCGGCCTGCGGACCTTCTCGGCGTCGGAGTCCCGGGCGGCGCTCGGCGTTCCGGACGCCTATCACCTGCCTTCGGTGCCGGGTTCCGGATACCTGAAGTTCGGGACCGAGACGATGCTGCGTTTCAAGGCCGCTTATGTGTCGGGGACACACCGCTCGGGCGGCGTCGTGGACGACGGCTCCCGACCCGCGGTACTGCGCAGACCGGCGGTGTTCACCGCGGCACCTGTCGCCGTCGCCAGCAGCACCACAAGTCCCGCGCACCCCGCCGTGCCCCCGCGTACGGATGACGCGCTGGCTGACACCGTGCTGGACGTTCTCGTCCGCCAGCTCGAAGGCCAGGGAACGGCGGCCCACCAGGTGTGGCTACCACCGCTCGGGGAGGCACCGCCTCTGGACCAGGTGATGGCCCCTCTGACGGTCTCGCCCGACCGCGGGCTCCGATCCGCCGACTCCGGTGCGAACGGCCGGCTCCGTGTGCCGCTCGGAGTCGTGGACAAGCCCTTCGAGCAGAGCCGTGACGCCTTCTGCCAGGACTACTCGGGAGCGGCCGGCCACGGCCTGGTGCTCGGTGGTCCCCGCAGCGGCAAGTCGACGTTGCTGCGTACGCTCGTCTCGTCCTTTGCTCTCACCCACACCCCCGACGAAGTGCAGTTCTACTGCCTCGACTTCGGCGGTGGCGCGCTGCGCGCGTTGGACGGTCTCGCGCACGTCGGCGGGGTCACCGGACGCCTGGAGCCGGACAAGGTGCGCCGCACGGTCGCGGAGGTCGCCGGCGTCCTCGCACGGCGCGAAGAACTCTTCCGCGTCCAAGGCATCGACACCATCGCCACCTACCGGCAGCGCCGGGCGGCGGGTCAGCTTCCGGGTGAGCCGTGGGGGGACGTCTTCCTCGTCATCGACGGTTGGGGAGCGTTCAAGCAGGACTACGACATGCTCGAGGGCGTCGTCACCGACCTGGCCGCCCGCGGCCTCGGTTACGGCGTACATGTCGTCATCTCCGCCTCCCGCTACATGGAGATGCGGCCGGCTCTCAAGGACCAACTGCTCAACCGCATCGAACTGCGGCTCGGCGACACCATGGACTCGGAGTTCAACCGCAAGGCCGCGGCGAACGTCCCGGTCGGCGCTCCCGGCCGTGGCCTGACCCCCGACAGCCTGCACTTCCTGGCCGCGCTGCCCCGCATCGACGGGTCCTCGACGGCGCACGACCTGTCCGACGGAACGGCCGCTCTGGTGTCCGCGGTCAACAGTGCCTGGACCGGCGCCCCCGCGCCACGGGTACGCATGCTGCCGCACCAGCTGGCAGCCGAACAGCTGCCGAAGGGTCATGAGTATCCGGACCAGGGTGTCGCTTTCGCCATCGACGAGACCGCGCTGGCTCCGGTCTTCGTCAACTTCGACACCGATCCGTTCTTCGTCGCTTTCGGTGACAGCGAGTCCGGCAAGACCGCACTGCTGCGTCTGCTGATCAAGCAGATCTGCGAGCGCTACTCCCCCGACCAGGCGCGGATCGTCGTCGGTGACTACCGCCGCACCCTGCTGGGTGCGATCCCCGACGGCCATCTGCTCGAGTACGCGGCCACGCAGTCCGCCCTCGAACTGCACATGAACGAGATGGCCGGCCTTGTGCGGCGCCGCGCCCCCGGACCCGATGTCACCCCGCAGCAACTGCGCGACCGCAGCTGGTGGAGCGGGCCGCAGGTCTTCGTCGTCGTCGACGACTACGAACTGGTCACCTCCAGTGGCGGCAATCCCATGGCCGTCCTCGCCGACACGCTGCCGTTCGCCCGCGATGCGGGTGTTCGCTTCATCATCGCCCGCAGTTCGGGCGGTGCCGGGCGCTCCATGTACGAGCCGTTCATCCAGCGCATCAAGGAACTCGGGGCCCAGGGCGTCGTCCTGTCCGGTGATCCGAACGAGGGCGATCTGCTCGGTAGCGTTCGTCCGCGGCAGTTCCCACCGGGACGAGGCGTGTTCGTGTCGCGCCGCCGGCGTACTCCGCTCGTCCAGCTGGGATGGCTTCCTGACCGCTGAATGATCCGCCAACGTTCCTGATCCGCACTCTCCGGCCCCGCGCGGGCGGAGAGGCCTGCCCACGGGGGGATAACGACGATGTCGAACTGGGATCGCACACTCAATCCGTTCCGCTACGACAAGAACGGCGACCTCACGGAATCCGCCAAGCAGCGCGATGCGGAGATGACCCTTGATCATGTCGCTCCGGAGAGCGGTGGCAGCACCGGTCAGGCCGGACCGGTGCTGAAGGTGACGCCTTCTGTGCTCCGTGAGAGAGCGGGCAAGGCCGAGATCGTCGCCGCCGACTTCGAAAAGGCGGACGACAGCGCGATGGGTCAGGGAAGCGCCACCGCGGGGAACACCGGCCAGATCGCGGCCGGGCTCCGGGGATTCCACTGTGCCGGCGCCTTCGCGGCCTTCCAGGAACGCTGGGGTCATCAGATGCGGTATGTGAAGACCACCCTTCTGCGAGACGTGGCGGGCGGCCTCCGCGCTGCCGCCAATGACCATCAGGACGCCGACACCGACGTGGCCAAGAAGTTGAGGAAGAAGTAACCATCGCTTCGGGGGATCCAGTCATGCCCAGTTACCACGACATCATGGAAGCCGATCTCGCTCCGCTCGACGCCGCTGTCGACAAGTGGCAAGCCCTCCCGGGGAAGTTCCACGGCATCGCGTCGGCCTTCGACAACACCGTGACCAAGGGCCTCCAAACGGCCAACATGCAGGGCGAGACCGCTGAGGCGGCACTTCAGAAGACAGTCGTGGCGAAGCAGCAGATCCAGGCCGCCGCCGACGAGGCCTTTGATGTGCACAGCATCCTCAGCGACGCCCTGTCCACGTTCAAAGCCGCGCAGAAGACTCTCCGGGACGTGACGGAGGAGGTCCGCACCAACGCCAAGGGCGTCTTGGTCATCGACGGAGCGGGCAATGTGGGCGCCGACCCGGCTGCGGGGCCGATGCCCGGCGCAGGTCCGAGCCTCGGCGCGGCCATCCTCGACTATCAGGGTCGTGTGGACGGCGCCGTGGAATCCGCGACCGAGGCGGACAACGCCCTGCACTGGGCTCTGCTCCAGGATCCCAACGGTGCGGACCAGGGATTCAACGCCAACGCCTATGCGGACATCAACAACGCGCTGAAGGACCGTGCCCAGGCGGCCAAGGACGCCCACGACGCGGCCCGACTCGCCTCCCAGCAAGGCATCCTGTCCGTCGATGAGCTCAAGAGGCTCGATACCCTGCTGGCCAAGCACGCCAGTGACCCGACCTTCGGGACGAAGTTCTACACGGAACTGGGGCCGAAGAAGGCCCTGGAGTTCCAGGCCGACCTCGCCATCCGGACAAGCCTGATCCACGACCCCGACCGCCTCAAGGCCGCCCAGGACGTCCAGAAGCAACTGGGACTGACACTGGCTGCCGCGACACAGGACGTCAACGGCGACGGATACCTGAGCAACCAATGGGTGGAGGGCCTCAAGGAGGCCGGCCACCAGCCACTCGATATGAGGTCCCGCGGCCTGTACCAGATGATGCCGTACGGCTATCAGCCGCTCGGAGCGCTGCTCAAGAACGGCGAGTACAGCACGGAGTTCCTCGGCGACGTCTCGAAGGACATGCTGAAGCTGGACAAGGAGCTCCACGGGGTCTGGCCCAGCGGCTCGCAGGAAATCCATCTGGACTTGACGGACCAGACGCAGAACCACCAGGGGACCGACCCCCTCGTGGGCCTGCTGGAAGCCAGTTCTCGGAACCCGGAATTCGCCACGCAGTTCCTCCACAACGACGGCGACCTCAAGCACCTCCTCACGACCGGGCAGGAGAACCCACTCCGCTCCGACGCACTGGGACACGCGCTGGAGGCGGGAGTCACAGGACACCCGTATGGCACTCCACTGGATTCCACGCTGCCGCCGCACAGTGTGGCGCAGACGGAAATCATGAAGCAGGTAGTCGAGTCGGTGTCGAAGGACGCGGGGGTGGCGACGGATCAGATGCGTGACAGCCTGGCGAGGATGAGTAGCGAGTACATGCCGGAGATCAACCGATCCTTGGCAGGTGGCGAAGGCCCGTACTCGATTGAAAAGTTCTTTCCTACGGGAAACTCCGGCGAACCCAGGTTCGAACCGATCGACACGCACAGGTTTTTGTATGCACTCGCAGCAGATCCGGGTGCTTACAAAATTCTGGATGTGGCACAGAAGACATATACCGGAAATCTATTCGATTATCATCTCGCCCATCCTGAGGAATTTGACGGCGATCCACAGATAACGATAAAGCAGATTGCGAATAATGCGGGGCTCTTCCAGGGCATTATGGCCTATTCGGTTCAGGATCACAATATCATGGACGAGATTTCCGCAAATCAGTCCTTCAACGATTCCCTGAAGCCTCAGAACGAGCTGATGAAGGGTATCGCCACAGTAGGAATCGGCGTCGGAGTCGCCACGATGACCAGCCCCATCGGAGGAATTGCAGCCGGTGCAATGGCCACGTCCACCGGCAACATTCTCATCGATAATATCTTCGATGGACGAAAAATCGACGGCTACGACGATATTCTTTTGAGCACTGGGGCGAACCAGGACAAGGTAAAGCAATCAGCTCTGCAGTCCACGGAGTTTTCAGGTCACTACGCCGCCGCGCACACCAATTCAGCCATGCGTCCCGGAAACATCGAAGGCCTGATCACCGATGGCTTCAGGGAGGGCTGGGGTAATTCATCAACCAACCTCAGCGGCTACGAGGGACGACCAGGTCACCCGAAGGCCGACTAATGATTGAGAGAATTATGAAACGGACTACTGCGCTAGCCTACGTCGCAACCCTAAGCGTTGCAGCATCATTTGCCGCAGGGTTCTTCACCAACAAATTCTTGCTCTATTCAAACGCTGTGGACAGCCTCCAGGAAACAGTGTGCGGAGACATGATGACCAGTGACTCGGTGAAGAGCGTTCTCCCCAAAAGCCATACCGCGATGGAGCACTACACCGCACTCGGAGCCGGCCAGGATTTCAACCAGTCCTGCATCATCTCCAGCGGAACTTCTGGGACTCTCACCATCAGGGCGAAAATCCAAAACGCAGCATTTCAGGACTGGCAGAAGTGGGTCAAAGGTGAAACACGAGACGAGGGCTCCGGCGTTCCCGTAAAGATGGGCAAGGGAGGAGTCTCCTACCCGACAACCACTTACCTCTATATTCCGTGTACACCGCGTTACCCTCGTGCAGAGGCCACCCCCGCGAAGGATTCCTACTATCTGCAGGTCAATGTCAGGTTCAACGGTGATGCGGACGCGGACGCCGGCACAGTACGCAAGGCGGTGGCCGATGCCGCTCAAGCATTCGGCAAAAATGCGCACTCCGAGGCCGGCTGCCTAGGCGCCCCCTGACAAACGGCACGTCGCGGTTCCGGAGCCCCCGCATGTCTGCGGCGCACCAGGTACTGGGATTGCTGCGACTTACCTCGAGAGGTGGTCCCGTTCAGCGCGGGAACCGCCGCCGACGCCGTAGGTCCCGCAGAGCCACCGAGCTGCCGCTGATCGCCGCGGACAGGACAACGCCCAGACCCAGCACATAAGTTGCCACCCGCTGGTCCCGTTGCTGTGGGGTCTCCCCCAGCGTCAGCGTGGCCGGGATGACCCTGCTGTCGCCCTTCGCGACGCCGGGGTCAGCGACCGGTGCCGCAATGGGCACGGCGTCGTCGGTGAGCGCGCGCACCGGGTCGACCACGCCCCAGCCGGTGAAGTCGTTGTGGCCCAGGGAGGTGCGCTGCGCGGTCTGCTCGATCTGGGCGATGACCTCGTGCGCCCGCCAGGCCGGGTGCTTGGCACGGATCAGGGCCGCGACGCCCGCGACATAGGGGGCCGAGAAACTCGTGCCGTTGTCGACACACTGGCCTCCCTTGGGAACGGTCGAGACCATATCGACCCCGGGAGCCGACACCCCCACGAACGTCCCGGCCTGGGAGAACGACGCCCGCTCGTTGTTGCGGTCCGATGCCCCGACAGCGAGCACGCCCTCGTAAGCACCGGGGAACGTCGTACCGAGCTTTCCGTCCGCTCCGGCATTTCCCGCGGCGACGACCACGACGACGTTCGCGGCGACGGCCCGGTGGATGGCCTGGGCAAGCTCCCGGACATCGCCGGAGGTGTCCTGCGAGATGTTGATGACGCGTGCATGCGCGGCAACAGCCGCGTCGATGGCCCGCACCATGCTCGGGATCTTTCCCGCGCCCTGGTTGTCGTTCTGCCGGATCGGGATGATCGTGGCCTCGGGCGCGATCCCGGTGAATCCGGTGCCCGGCAGTGGGCGGGCGGCGATGATCCCGGCGACCTTCGTTCCATGACCGACCGTGTCATTGGCGCCGTGGTCCTTGCCACCGATGACGTCCACACCATGGGCGACGTCAACGGCCGATTTCAACTGCGGGTTCGTCGCGTCGACTCCGGTGTCGATGACGGCGACACGTACACCCTTGCCCTTCGTGTCCTGCCAGAGTTGATTCAGCAGCACCCGCTGGAGGGACCACGGCGTTCCCTTGATGTCCTTCGCGGGGAACGTGCACTCGCCGTCAGCGGCGAGCGTGATCTCCGCGGCGGCCGTCAGCCCTGCGGTGACGGGCGGGGCAGCGGGGCCGGCCAGCAGGGCGAATGCCGCTACCCCCGAGGTCAGTGCGGACAGGCCGCGCTCATGCGTGGTCCCGGATCCCATGAGGGCTGCTTCCTCCTGCTGACGGTCCGACCGGGTACGGAACACACTGCGGGGCGGACACCCTCGTGCGGGCACCCGCCCCTGCGCAACTCTTGCTGCAGACGTCCTGGCTACTGGAAGTATCCGGCCGTCTTCTTGTCGGTGGCACTGTAGTTGTGGCTGGCGGACTCCACCTTGGAGGAGATCTGGATCAGCGTGCTGTGGATGTGGTCAGCCTGGTCCTGCCATGCCCGCGCGGTCGCGTCGAACGCCTGGTGGGCCTCGCCCTCCCAGCTGGCAGCCACGCCCTTGACCTTGGCCAGCAGGCCGTCGAGGTCGGACTTGAGCTGATTGGCCGCCAACTGAATACTGCTGGCGGCATCCGTCAGCGAGGAATAGTGAACCTTGAGCTCAGACATGGCTCCCCCTGGAGTGAATGTGGGTCGAAGTTTTCGGGAACGGAATCGGCACTGGCACCGGCACTCACACGGGCGAACCACCGGTCCCGCACAAGCAGGTCAGAGACCGGCGATACCGCTGCCGCCGGCGGCGCCATTGATGTCGATCTTCTTCAGGTCCTCGAGAACCTCTTCATCGGTGTTCCCGTGACCGGCCCGGGTCGCGACGATCGCTTCCTTGATGCCGTCGATGACCACCCGCAACTTCTGATGCCGCCTGTTGATCTCGTCCTGCTGTGTGTTGAAGGCACCGGCCCCGATGCCCTTCCACTGGCCTTCCAGCCCGTCAATGGCAGCGTTGAGCTTCACGAGCTGCGCCGCCATCGAGCCACTGACCCGCTCGATCTCGTCCTCGACGCGCTTGAGCTCCGCGTCGGTAACCCTCACTGTTCCAGCCATTTCGTACCTTCCCCCATGCAATATGCGGTCGCTTCAAGGGGCTCGAAACCCCTCTCTCCATCCACAACTGGCCTGTGAAGCAGTTGAGATGATCTAGCTTCCGACCACTCTAGCCACATTCGTCCACAGGCCCAACAGGCCCCCGGCGAGGGGGCACCCGCAGCCGGGCCGCACCACCTGAATACCGCTCATGGGCTCGGGGAGCCCATCGCGCTGCGCAATCTATTGGCCAGGCGATTCGTCATCGGTACCTGATCAGGTGAAGGCTTCGGAGGCCGTCCACCTCCAGCTCAGCCTGCCCGTCACGCATGCCGTCGATGAGTACCACTCCATTGGAAGTACGGGCTGCGTTGAGGAGCAATCCAACAGACTCACGTCCCGTCCAGTCCTGTCGGCGAACCCACACCAGTGCCCTCATGGCCTCCGGCAGTGTGGCAAGTTCAGCAAGCAACGGTGCCCAATCACTGTGCTCGGAGATGGAGAGGATCGGTCCGAGTTTCCGCATGGTGTCCGGCATCCACGCAGCAGGACCGGCCTTCGGCGGAAGCGTTTGGCCATCGACACCTGGTTGCGCGCCCTCCACCCAACGTGAGAACCACCCCCATGGGTCCGAATTCGGCAATCCAAAGGGTTCCTGGTGGTCCTTCGGCACAACTATGGACGCGTCAAGCATCGCATTGGCCAGGTCGCCGCCGGCCAGAAACTGCTTTGTGTTGCAGGCGAACAACCAGCCTCGACGGGTTTCATCCGCAGGGGATGCATCCACAAGAGCGACTTGACCACCGTAGACTTCATCGAGCCAGGCGTCAGCTTTTCGGACAGCAGTAGCGAAATCCTCGGCCGGAATCCGCCACTTCGACCGGTGCGTGTCAGGACTCGGGCGCCCGCGAGAAAACCGTGCGAGTACCAACTGGCGGATGCCTTCTTTCTCCATACGCCCCAGACCACCGGTTTGACCATCGAGCAATACGAATTGGCCGTTGTTGATGGTTGCGTACATGAGGTGCCCGGTTGCCTCCACGCCATTCAGCACCCGCCGCACCCACACCACGCCCCGGGCGTACGGACCAACCTCAAGGAGGGCAGAGATCACAGCATCCCAACTGGCGAACGATGACACCTCAGCACCACTGAAGTACTGCCGTACGAGCCGATCCCACCAACCCGGCGCCTCATGGACGGCTTGCCAGGGAAGGGCCGTCGCCCGGCCACCATCCATCCCTGCGTCGATGGCCACCACACATCCACGATCATTAATGCGACGTGCCTGCGCTGCCGAGTTACGCTGCGGGCTTCCATCGAATTCCGCCAGGTCGCCCCACGGATCACCTGTCGCCAAATGGAAGGGGCCCACAGAATTTTTCGGAACAGCGAAAGAACTATTTAGCATCGGAGTGTCAGAATATCCGGACTGACTGAGCGTCCTGCAACCGAACACCCAAGCCTGCGAGCTCTCTGCGACAGGATGCGGGACGGACAACTCGACCAATCCATGGTATTGCTGCTGCAACCATTCGTCGGCCCGCTGGGCCGGAGTCATTGCACCGCTCATGCCCCAGCTCCGGGCGGCCACTGCCCAGTAGTCAACCAGGAGTTGAACTCATCGGTGGTCAGTGCACCAGGGGCGAACCCCAATTCCGATCCGTCCTTGAACACCACAATCACACGATTCATGGGCGCCTTGGTGAAATCTCCAGTATCCAGGTGTTCCTCTGTATCAAAACACACCACCCACGCCAATTTGTGCTCTACCGTTGATTCCGGCTCCATCACAATCGTCGGCGGCCCATCACCATAGGTGCGGTGCAAGAATTTTTCTGCCGCAATCAGCGCTTCGTCCTTTGTCATGGCTCAATCCTCTCTTCAGTGCCAGAAACACTATTTGTAAGGCATGTATTTAATACTCTTGACGCCAAATTCCGAATTATTCAACTCCTCCAATCTACCCAGCGCGCCGGTCTGACCATCCAAAAACACAACGCCATGACTGTCATGAATAACATTGAAGACGTGCGCAGTCTTGTTCTGTCTTTCTACATAGACAATTCCTCTCGATCCTTCACCCCTGGCTCCCATATCACCGATAATATCGTCATAGCTTCCAACATTCTGCCATGCGGCATCCGGGTTACCGAGCGCCTTCGGGTCCGGCCATCGCGGCTCATGCAGAGGCGCCGTTGACACTTCATGGCCGTCCAGTCTCTGATCTACAGCAATAACATTGTTGGAACAGTTGTCGACATAGCCAGGAGTTTTTGCTTCGTAGCGATCAGAGTTCATATCCTTGAGCCAAGGATACTGATCGTCCACGAACTCGCGCGCCGTGGCCGCGTCAACCGAATCGGCGTGGATCGCCTTTTGCGTCACGTGTTCCGTCGGCTGGGCCAGGTCATCCCATGCCTTGGGGATTGCGGCAGGCACCCCGGATTTGACCGCACCTCGCTCCGCCACCGCTTCGGCGGCGTCTCTCCCCGCGGCCATGGCCGTGCGTTCGGCGGCGGTGGCTGCGGTGCTGGTGCCGCCTGTCGCCAGGGCCATGACGAGGTTTCCGGTCAGTCGTCCTCCGGACTCGGAAGGGTCGTCGCCCCAGCCGGTGCCCACGATCGCCTGCGGCAGCCGCTCCGGGTGGTACGCCATGGTGACCAGACCCGCCACGGTCGAATCCAGATGCGTCAGGTACTCCGCCGGGTGCGTCACGTTGTACGTGTCCCACGGGTTCAGACCCCGGACGAACTTCGTCGCGTCCGTGACGCTGCGGACCAGGCCGCCGCCGTAGTGCAGGGCCTCGACCTCACCCTGGACGAGGACGTCCTGGAGATCGCCGCTCATGCGGTCGGTGAATTCCGGCTTGGCCGGCGCCAGTTCTGCCGCCGCATCAATGGCGATCCGCGCCTCGTCGGCCACCGCGTCACGTTGTCGGCGTGCTTCCGTCAGGATTTCCTTCGCCTCGGCGATGGCAGTGGCACCCGGGTCGTGGAACGGATCCGGGGCGACCGGAGGTCTCCCCGGATCGCCTTCCCCGTTCACCAGGTGCTGGTAGGAGGCGAGGTCCGTGTTGTAGGCGCCGACCTTCGTGTTGTATGCGTCCACCGCCTTCTTGTGGGCGTCCTTTCCCTGCCGGTACGTGTCGATCGCCGTCTGCGCCTGCCGTTGTGCCCAGTCCACGATGTCCGCGAAGCGTCCCAGCGCCTCAGCCGCCTGCAGGCAGGCGTCCGCTCCCTGCAGCCACTTCTTCGGATGTGCCTCGAATTTCACCCGAAAGGCGTCCGCACCTTCTCCCTGCCAATTTCCAGGGTCCAGGCGGGTCAGACATCCCATGCCGTTTCATGTCAAGAGGGATAAGGCTGGGCGTGGTGTGACCAGGCGGTTGCTTCGTCGTAGTGGGTGCGGGTTTTGAGGCATCCGTGGAGGATGCCGACGAGGCGGTTGC
>NZ_JAAGLX010000077.1:0-24243 GCF_010548325.1 Streptomyces sp. SID13666
TAGTGTTTCGGTGGTCATAGCGTTAGGGAAACGCCCGGTTACATTCCGAACCCGGAAGCTAAGCCTTTCAGCGCCGATGGTACTGCAGGGGGGACCCTGTGGGAGAGTAGGACGCCGCCGAACAATCTTTATGGACCCTCGGTCCCGGCCTCTGCGCTGGGACCGAGGGTCTTTTTGTTTTGCCCCACCGGTGCGCGGTCACTCGGCAGGTACGAGAGACTGGCACTACAGCAGCACGAACCAAGGAGTTACGACGATGTCCAACTCGCCCGAGGATCGGTCGGATCGGCCTGAGCGCCGGGAGCCGCGACAGAGCGGTGGCGACCGGGGCGGTTTCCGCACCGGCGGCCCCCGCCGCGATGGTGACCGGGCCGGCGGTTTCCGCCGGGATGACCGTCGTGACGACCGACCCCGTACCGACCGCCCGAGTTCTGACCGTCCGAGCTCTGATCGCCCCCGTTCTGACCGTCCGCGTGAAGACCGCCCGCGTACGGACCGTCCCAGCGGTGACCGCGGCGGCTTCCGCCGTGACGACCGTCCGCAGGGTGACCGTCCGCGTTCCGGCCCGCCGAGCGGTGACCGTGGCGGCTTCCGTCGCGATGACCGCCCGCAGGGTGACCGTCCGCGCTTCGGCCCGCCGAGCGGCGACCGTCGTGACGGCCCGCCGCGTGGTGGGTCGCGTCCCGACGACCGTGGCGGCAGCTTCCGCCGTGATGACCGCCCGCGCTCCGGCCCGCCCAGCAGCGGCGACCGTGGTGGCTTCCGTCGCGACGACCGCCCGCAGGGTGACCGTCCGCGCTTCGGCCCGCCGAGCGGCGACCGTCGTGACGGCCCGCCGCGTGGTGGCTCGCGTCCCGACGACCGTGGCGGCAGTTTCCGTCGCGACGACCGTCCGCAGGGTGACCGTCCGCGTTCCGGCCCGCCGAGCGGTGACCGCGGCGGCTTCCGTCGTGACGACCGCCCGCAGGGTGACCGTCCGCGCTACGACCGCCCCAGCAGTGATCGTCCCCGGGAGGACCGTCGTGACGGTCCGCCGCGTGATGGCTCGCGTCCCGACGACCGTGGCGGCAGCTTCCGCCGTGACGACCGTCGTGACGGCCCCCCGCGCTCTGACCGTCCGCGCTCCGGCCCGCCCAGCGGTGACCGCCGTGACGACCGTGGCGGCAGTTTCCGTCGCGACGACCGCCCGCAGGGTGACCGTCCGCGTTCCGGCCCGCCGAGCGGTGACCGCGGCGGCTTCCGCCGTGACGACCGCCCGCAGGGCGACCGTCCGCGCTACGACCGCCCCAGCAGTGACCGTCCCCGTGACGACCGCCGTGACGGCCCGCCGCGCGGCCCCCGCCAGGACGACCGCGGCGGCAGCTTCCGCCGCGACGACCGTCCCCAGGGCGACCGCCCCCGGTACGACCGTCCCAGCAGCGACCGGCCGAGCAGTGACCGTCCCCGCGAGGACCGGCCGCGCTTCGAGCGTCCGCGTGAGGACCGTCCCCGTGAGGACCGCCCGCGCTACGAGCGGTCGGGCAGCGACCGTCCCAGCAGTGACCGTCCGAGCAGCAGCCGTCCCAGCAGCGACCGCCCGCGTGAGGACCGTCGTGACGGGCCGCCGCGCGGTCCGCGTCAGGACGACCGCCGTGACGCGCCCCCGCGTGGGCCGCGCCGTGACGACGACCGGGGCCAGAGCCGCCGGCCGGCGGAGGAGAGCCACGGACGGTTCGAGAGCGCCGGGCGTGAGGACCGCCGTGAGGAGCGGGAGCCGGTCAAGCGGCTGCCGATCCCGGACGAGGTCACGGGTCAGGAGATCGACCCGAGTGTGCGCCAGGAGCTGATGAGCCTGCCGAAGACGCTCGCCGATGATGTGGCGCGCAACCTGGTCATGGTGGCGCAGCTGCTGGACGAGGACCCGGAGGCGGCCTACGAGTACTCCAGGATCGCCCTGCGGCTCGCGTCGCGCGTCGCCGCCGTGCGGGAGGCCGCCGGCTTCGCCTCGTACGCGACCGCTCGCTACGGCGAGGCGCTCGCGGAGTTCCGCGCCACCAAGCGGATGACGGGTTCCGTGGACCTGTGGCCGGTCATGGCGGACTGCGAGCGCGGCATGGGCCGTCCGGAGCGCGCGCTGGCGATGGCGGGTGCGCCGGAGGTGCAGAAGCTGGACAAGGCCGGTCAGGTCGAGATGCGGCTCGTCGCCGCGGGCGCCCGGCAGGACATGGGCCAGCCCGAGGCCGCGGTGGTGACGCTGCAGGGTCCCGAGCTGGCGGCGAACGCCATGAACTCGTGGACCGCGCGACTGCGGTACGCCTACGCCGACGCGCTGCTCGCCGTGGACCGCAAGGCCGAGGCGCGCGAGTGGTTCGCCAAGGCGGCGGAGGCCGACCAGAGCGGCAGCACGGACGCCTCCGACCGGCTCGCCGAGCTGGACGGCGTCGAGTTCGTGGACGCCCTCGTCGAGGACCCCGCGGAGTCGCACGACCTGGCGGAGTCCGTCGTGCCGGCGGACGCGGAGTCCGAGGACGACGCGGACGATGACGAGGACGACGAGGACGACGTCGAGATCACCGAGGCCGAGGTCGACATCACGGACGAGGCCGATCCGGCGTCGTTCCTGGACTCGCCCTTCAAGGAGCCCGGTACGGGCACCAGCAAGGCCTGAGCGCTCGCACAACTGAGAGGCGGCACCCGCGGACATCGCGGGTGCCGCCTCTTCGCGTTGCGTCCTTGCGGGGCGAGCTCGGGCGTCGGCTCAGCCCAGTTCGAGGCTGCGCATGACCAGGCCGCTGGCCGGCTTCGGTCCGAAGGAGGTGGACTTGCGGGGCATCGTGACGCCCTGGCGGGCCAGCTCACGGACGACGGCCTCGTCCACGGGGTGCATCAGGACTGCCGTGCCGCCGTGCCGCTCCGCCTGCTCGACGGCCGACTCCGTCGTGTGCAGATAGCTGATGTGCTCCGGGACGTCGGGCACTTGCCAGATGTCGTCGAGGAGCAGGCTGTGCAGGACCGTCGCGTCGAGCTGCCGCCATTCGCGCGGCCGGTCGTGCGGTACGGATCGGTCGATCTGCAGTGGATCCGGCCGGTCGAGCAGCCGGAACCGGCCGTCGCCCGCGAGCAGGAAGGCGTTGCCCTCCGCCGCGGCCGCCGCCAGCGCGTCCAGCGCCACCGGCAGCGGCCCGTCGACGTCCGTCACGCGGAAGGCGTGCCGGGCGGCCTCGACGGCGTCGGGGACCGGAAGCTGCGGGAGCACCCGGTGGATGGCACGGACCCGCAGCGGGTAGTGGGCGGTGTCGACGAGGAGCACCAGGCCGTGATCCCAGGGGCTCGGCCCGGACTGCTCGGCCTGCAGCCGCAGATAGGTCGCCCAGCGGTGGTGGCCGTCGGCGATGAGCGCCTGGCGGGGCGACAGGTCGGCGTCGATCGCGGCGAGGGTCCCCGGATCGGTGATCGACCACAACTTGTGGTGGATGCCGTCCTCGGTGGTGGTGGCGAGCAGCGGTTCGGTGTCCGCCGTACGGTCGACGATCTCCGCGACGGTGCCGCCGCCCTGGTAGGCGAGCAGCAGCGGTTCGAGGTTGGCGCCGGTCGCGCGCATCAGGGCGGCGCGGTCGGCCACCGGCCCCGGCATGACGTCCTCGTGCGGGAGCACGACCCGCTCCTGGGGCGGCGTGAGCCGCAGGACGCCGATCAGGCCGCGTTGCAGATGGTCGCCGTCCCGCTGCTCGTACACGTACAGCCCGGGTTCCGGGTCGGGGGCGAGGACGCCCTCGCGCTGCCACCGGTCGAGGGCCGTGGCGGCCTGCCGGTGGCGGCTGGTGGGATCGGCGTTGTGGGGCAGGATGAGACGGACGACGTTGTGCGGGTCGGCGGTCTCCAGATGACGCTGCCCGTCCGGCCGGACCACGACGTCGTACGGGGGCGAGGTGACGGCGGCCAGGCTGCCCACCCTCTCCGGCACGTAGCGGAGCCCGCGGAAGGGCGCGAGGCGCAAGCCGTGGGGAGCGGGTCCTGAAGTGGTCATCAGGGCATGCTACGTGGCCCGCGGCGATGGGGGATGATCAAGGTGATGGACGACATACGAGGAGCGGACACGCGATGACCCACCGGACCAGTCCGAGCGGTTCCGACCGAGCACTGGACGCCGCGTACGACACGGCTCTGCTCGATCTCGACGGGGTCGTGTACGCGGGAGGCGAGGCCATCGCGCACGCCGTCGAGTCCCTCGCCACCGCGCGCGAGCACGGGATGCACCTCGCGTACGTCACCAACAACGCGGCCCGCACCCCGCAGACGGTGGCCGCGCATCTGACGGAGCTGGGCGTGCCCGCGGAAGCGGAGGACGTGATCACCTCGGCGCAGGCGGTCGCCCGGCTGATCGCCGAGCAGGTGCCGGCGGGCTCGCGGGTGCTGGCGATCGGCGGCGAGGGGCTGCAGACGGCGCTGCGCGAGCGCGGCCTCGAGCCGGTGGCGTCGGCGGAGGACGGTCCGGCGGCCGTGGTGCAGGGCTACGATCCCGAGTTGCGCTGGTCGCTGCTGGCGGAGGCCTCGTTCGCGGTGGCGCGCGGTGTGCCGTGGTTCGCGTCCAACACCGATCTGACGATCCCGAACCCGCGCGGGATCGCGCCGGGCAACGGCGCGGCCGTGGAGGTCGTACGAATCGCCACCGGCGCCGAGCCGCAGGTGGCGGGCAAGCCGCAGCCGCCGATGCACCGCGAGACGATCCTGCGGACCGGTGCGAAGCGACCGCTGGTGGTCGGCGACCGGCTGGACACCGACATCGAGGGTGCGACCGGCGCCGAGGTGGACTCGCTGCTGGTGCTGACGGGTGTGACGACGGCGGCGCAGCTGCTCGCCGCCGTGCCGAAGCACCGGCCGACGTATGTGGCGGCCGATCTGCGCGGGCTGCTGGAACCGCAGCCGGAGGTCACGGTGGACGGTGACGGGGCGCGCTGCGGCGGCTGGACGGCTTCGGCGGACGGTGACGCGCTCACGGTGGAGGGCGACGGTGACGCCCTCGACGGACTGCGCGCCCTGTGCGCGGCCGCCTGGGCGGCGGCGGGCGACGGCGCGTGCGAGTCGGACGCCGGGAAGGCGCTGGCGCGGCTCGGACTTTGAGTCCGGGCCGGCGGCGGTCGGCCGACCGTGGGTCGGCCGGCTGCGGCTAGAGCAGTGAGCGCAGCCGCAGCAGGTCACGCAGGCCGGCCTCCAGCTTGACCCGGCCGCTCCCCCACGCCTTGGCGAAGCTCAGTTCGCCGCCGACCAGGGCGACGAGGTCGTCGCCGGCCATCGCCAGCCGGATCTGCGCCTTCTCGGCGGGCGCGCCGGGCACCGTCGTCACGTCATGGATCCGGCCGTCCGTCAGCCGTCCGACGAAGGTCGTGCCGAGGTCCGTGATGTGGCAGCTCAGCGACCGGTCCAGGGACGTGGCGCTGCGGATGTCGCCGTTGGCCCGCGTGAGGTTCTCCGACAGCTGGTCGAGTGCGCTGCGGCACTCCTCGATGGTCGCCATCGGTCGGGCGTCTCCCGTTCGGGTGGTGCGTACAGGCGCCGGGGTCGCCCGCGCCACGATCATGTGATCCGTTCGATCGACGGTACCTCAGGGCACCGTACGCCGTGAGCCGGGCAGTACGGGTAGCGTCAGGTGCGGATACGTCAATGGCGAGGCAATGGCGAGGCGAGGAGTGAGGGCGATGCGGGACGCGCTGCGTACCTGTCTGCAGATCGCGGGCGGCCTGACCGAGGCGACCCGGCGGCGGGCGGTGGGGGCGGCCAGGGAGCTGCTCGACCAGACGGGGATAGATGTCGACGCCGTCCAGCGCAGGATCGGCGAGAGCATTCCGCCGGAGGTGCAGACGCTGGCGGACGAGCTGATGGCGGCCGGACGGGCCAACCGCGATCTGCTGATCGGGCTGATCCGCGAGGAGGTCGACAAGGCGATGAGCCGGGTCGGACGGGTCGCCGACGAGGTCACGAAGGTCGGTGTGGTCCTGGAGGCGCTGGAGCGCCGCGTCCGGAACCTCGAGGACGAGGAGGAGGACGTGGACGCCGGCTTCGGGGCCGCTTCCACCGGGACCGCGTCACCGCTGTTCGAGCGGATCACGGTCGACCCGATGGAGCCGGCCGAGCCGGCCGAGCCGGTCTACCCCGTCGATCCGGAGGCTCCCGCCGGGCCGGCCGCCACCGAGCGGCCCGTAGCGCCGGTCCGGTCCGTGACGTCCGCGAAGTCAGCGAAGCCGGCCAAGCCCGTAGAGACGGTGCAGCCCGAGCGGCCCGCGGCGACCGAGCCGAAGGCTCCGGCCAAGGCTCCGGCCAAGGCGAAGAAGACGTCGCCGACCGCCACGAAGACCGCCCCGCCTGCCAAGAAGGCCGCTCCCGCGAAGAAGACGGCCACCGCCACGAAGACGGCTCCCGCCAAGAAGACGGCTCCCGCCAAGAAGACGGCTCCCGCCAAGAAGTCTCCCGCGGCAAAGGAGACGGCTCCGCCCAAGGAGCCGACCCCGGTCAAGAAGACCTCCGCAGCGAAGAAGACGACGCCGGCGAAGAAGACCGCTCCGGCGAAGAAGGCCCCCGCCGCGAAGAAGGCCGCACCCGCCAAGAAGACCGCCGCCCGCAAGAAGACGGCCTCCGATGAGTGAACCGCTGCCCGGGGAGGGGCCGCCGAACGGGATCGCTCCGCTGGGCCTGGCACCGGCGCCCACCGGCCAGGCCGCGGTGGACACGCTGATCGTGCGGCTGAGCGACGCCGACGACCTGCCGACCGCGGATCACATCGAGGTGTACGAGGATGTGCACCGTGGGCTGCGCGAAGCGCTCACCGCACTCGACGACAACAGGAGCTGAACCGTACGTGGCACGACGCCGACTCGACGCCGAGCTGGTGCGCCGAAATCTGGCGCGCTCGCGCGAGCACGCCAGCCAGCTGATCGCCGCGGGGCGGGTCACCATCGGCGGCGCCACCGCGACCAAGGCCGCCACGCAGGTGGAGACCAGCGCGGCCGTGGTGGTGGCCAAGGACGACAACGAACCCGACTACGTGTCGCGCGGCGGCCACAAGCTCGCCGGCGCGCTGGCCGCGTTCACCCCGCTCGGTCTGAAGGTCGAGGGGCGGCGCGCGCTGGACGCGGGGGCCTCCACCGGGGGCTTCACCGATGTGCTGCTGCGCAACGGCGCCGCGACCGTCGTCGCCGTCGACGTCGGCTACGGCCAGCTGGCCTGGTCGCTGCAGAGCGACGACCGGGTCGTCATCAAGGACCGCACCAACGTGCGCGAGCTGACGCTGGAGCACATCGACGGCGAGCCCGCGGACATCATCGTCGGCGACCTGTCGTTCATCCCGCTCGGCCTGGTGCTGCCCGCGCTCGTGCGGTGCGCCGCGCCCGACGCGGATCTCGTGCTGATGGTGAAGCCGCAGTTCGAGGTCGGCAAGGAACGGCTGGGCACCGGTGGTGTCGTGCGCAGTACGCAGCTGCGCGCCGAGACCGTGCGGACGGTCGCCGGGCAGGGCGCGGCGCTCGGACTGGGTGTCATGGGCGTCACCGCCAGTCCGCTGCCGGGACCTTCCGGCAATGTGGAGTACTTTCTGTGGCTGCGCGCCGGTGCGCCCGATCTGGACCCGGCGGATGTCGACCGTGCTGTGGCGGAGGGGCCCCGTTGACGACGAACACCGAAACGCAGGACTGTGCCGGGCCGAAGGGCCGCATGATCTTCCTGCTCACGCACACCGGCCGCCCGGCCGCGATCCGCAGCGCGGAACGGGTCGTGCTCGGCCTGCTGCGCTGTGGGATCGGGGTGCGGGTCCTGACGGACGAGGCCGCGGACCTGGCCGCGGAACTGCCGCTGCCCGCCGAGGTGGAGCTGGTGACGGAGGGAGGCCCCGGGGCCGTCGAGGGCTGCGAACTGATCATCGTCCTCGGCGGTGACGGGACGCTGCTGCGCGGCGCGGAGTTCGCGCGCGCTTCCGGCGTACCGATGCTGGGGGTCAACCTGGGGCGGGTCGGGTTCCTCGCCGAGGCGGAGCGGGACGACCTGGACAAGGTCGTGGACCGGGTGGTCACCAAGCAGTACGAGGTCGAGGAGCGGATGACGCTCGACGTCCTCGTCCGCAACGACGGACATGTGGTGCACACCGACTGGGCGCTCAACGAGGCGTCGGTGGAGAAGCAGGCGCGCGAGCGGATGCTGGAGGTCGTGACCGAGGTCGACGGCCGTCCGGTGTCACGATTCGGCGGCGACGGCGTGGTCTGCGCGACCCCGACCGGTTCGACGGCCTACGCCTTCTCGGCCGGCGGCCCGGTGGTCTGGCCCGAGGTCGAGGCCCTGCTGATGGTGCCGATCAGCGCGCACGCGCTGTTCGCGCGGCCGCTGGTGACCTCGCCGCGCTCGGTGCTCGCCGTCGAGGTGCAGCCCAAGACACCGCACGGCGTGCTGTGGTGCGACGGCCGGCGCACCGTCGAGCTGCCCGCCGGGGCCCGTGTGGAGGTACGGCGGGGCGCGGTGCCGGTACGCCTCGCCCGGCTGCACCACGCCTCCTTCACGGACCGTCTGGTGGCGAAGTTCGCCCTGCCCGTCGCGGGCTGGCGGGGCGCGCCGCAGTAACCCGGGAGTGCCGGTGGCCGATGCCCGTCGCGCGCCGGGCCGCAAACCTCGTATGGTCGTATCCGTGTTGGAGGAGATGCGGATCCGGTCGCTGGGTGTCATCGAGGATGCCGTGGTGGAGTTTTCACCCGGTTTCACCGCGGTGACCGGCGAGACCGGTGCGGGCAAGACCATGGTCGTCACGAGCCTCGGCCTGCTGTTGGGCGGCCGGGCCGATCCCGCTTTGGTGCGGATCGGTGCGAAGGCGGCGGTGGTCGAGGGGCGGATCACGCTCGGCCGGGACTCGCCGGCCGCCGTCCGCGCCGAGGAGGCGGGGGCGGAACTCGACGACGGCGCGCTGCTGATCAGCCGTACCGTCTCGGCCGAGGGGCGGTCGCGGGCCCATGTCGGCGGGCGTTCCGTGCCGGTCGGGCTGCTCGGCGAGCTCGCCGACGACCTGGTGGCCGTGCACGGCCAGACCGACCAGCAGGGCCTGCTGCGCCCCGCCCGGCAGCGCCAGGCGCTGGACCGGTACGCGGGCGACGCCGTGGCCGTACCGCTGGCGAAGTACGGGGCGGCGTACCGGCGGCTGCGGGAGGTGGCCGGCGAGCTCGACGAGCTGACCACCCGGGCCCGTGAGCGGTCCCAGGAGGCGGATCTGATCCGGTTCGGGATCGGCGAGGTCGCCGACGCCGAGCCGCTGCCCGGCGAGGACACCGAACTGGCCGCGGAGGCCGAACGGCTCGGCCACGCCGAGGCGCTGGCCTCCGCCGCGGCGGTTGCGCACGCCGCGCTCGCGGGCAATCCCGAGGACCCGGAGGGCAATGACGCCAACACCCTCGTCTCCGGGGCCCAGCGCGCGCTGGAGGCCGTCCGCGCCCATGACCCGGCGCTCGCGGCGCTCGCCGAACGCATCGGGGAGATCGGCATCCTCGTCGGCGACGTCGCCCAGGAGCTCGCCGGCTACTCGGACGACCTGGACGCCGATCCGCTGCGGCTCGCCGCGGTGGAGGAGCGGCGGGCGGTGCTCTCCCATCTGACCCGCAAGTACGGCTCGGACATCGACGGGGTGCTGGCCTGGGCCGAGCAGAGCGCCGCCCGGCTCGGTGAGCTGGAGGGCGACGACGAGCGGATCGCGGAGCTGACCGGGGAACGGGACGCGCTGCGGGCCGAGCTCGGGGACCTCGCGCAGGCGCTGAGTGACGCCCGTACCGAGGCGGCGGACCGTTTCGCCGCCGCGGTCACCGCGGAACTCGCCGAACTGGCGATGCCGCACGCCCGCGTCGGGGTGGCCATCCGGCAGACCGCCGATCCCGAGGGGATCCAGGTCGGCGGCCAGCTCGTCGCCTTCGGCGCGACCGGCGCCGACGAGGTCGAGCTCCAGCTCGCCCCGCACCCCGGCGCCCCGGCCCGGCCGATCGCCAAGGGCGCGTCCGGTGGTGAGCTGTCGCGCGTGATGCTCGCCGTCGAGGTCGTCTTCGCCGGATCGGATCCCGTGCCGACGTATCTCTTCGACGAGGTCGACGCCGGTGTCGGCGGCAAGGCCGCGGTCGAGGTGGGCCGCCGGCTGGCGCGCCTCGCGCGGACCGCGCAGGTCGTCGTGGTCACCCACCTCCCGCAGGTGGCGGCGTTCGCCGACCGGCAGCTGCTCGTGGAGAAGACGAACGACGGTTCGGTGACCCGCAGCGGTGTCACCGTTCTCGAAGGAGAGGACCGGGTGCGGGAGCTCTCCCGTATGCTCGCCGGGCTCGAGGACTCCGAACTCGGCCGGGCCCACGCCGAGGAGTTGCTGGCCGCGGCCCGCGCCACCAGCTGAGCCCGGCCGGTCCCGGTCGAGCCCGGCCGGGGCCACGTCCGGCACGGCGCGTAAGCGCACTCGTTCGAGTGATCCACGGCGCCCGTACCCGGGCCGGGAGGCGGTCGGTGCCCACGGCATGCCGTGGGGGCCTGGCATCCTTGGGGTACGGCGCAACAGCCGTCGTCCGACGCCGAGTCAGGAGCTGTACCCGGGTGAGCAGCACTCCGATCCCCCCGCGAGGACAGCTGCACGCCGTCCTCGTGCTGGGCGGGGCGGGCGGTCCCGCAGGTGCGCACGTCAGCTCGCTCGCGGGCGGCCTCGTCGCCCGCGGAGTGCGGGTCACGGTGTGCGGCCCGGCCGCCGCCGAAAACGATTACGCCCTCACCGCCACCGGCGCCCGGTTCGAGCCGGTGGAGATCGCCCACCGGGCGGCCAGGTCCGACGCGACGGTCATCACGGAACTCCGGGTGGCCTGCACGGACGCCGACGTGGTGCACGCGCACGGCCTGCGCGCCGGGTTGCTGTCGTCGCTGGCGCTCAGCGGCCGTTCCACCCCGCTGGTGGTGACATGGCACAGCGCGGTCCTCGTCGAGGGCGCCAGAGCCCGGCTGCTGCGCTGGCTGGAGCGCCGGGTGGTGCGGGCCGCGGCCGTGGTGCTCGGGGCCTCGTCCGACCTGGTGGACCGGGCCAGGACACTGGGCGCCCGGGACGCGCGGCTGGCGCCGGTCGCGGTGCCGGTGCCCAGGGTCGCGGCCCCGGAGCCGCATGGCGACGCCGAGCGGATGCGGCAGAAGACACGGGCCGAGTTCGGGGCGGTGGACCGGCCCCTGGTGCTGGCCGTCGGCCGGCTGGAGCCGCACAAGGGCTACGACCTCCTGCTGGACGCCTGCCGCATGCTGGCGGACCACGACCCCCGGCCCCTGGTCATCGTGGCGGGAGAGGGCTCCCGGCGGGCCGCGCTGGAGCAGCGGATCGACACCGAACGGCTGCCCGTCCGGCTGATCGGCCGCCGGGCCGATGTCACGGAACTGCTGGCCGCCGCCGATGTGGTGGTGCTGCCGAGCCGGTGGGAGGCGCGCGCCCTGATCGCCCAGGAGGCCCTGCACGCGGGGGTGCCGCTGGTCGCCACCGCGGTCGGCGGGATCCCCGAACTCGTCGGTGACGCGGCGGAGCTGGTGCCGTACGGCGATCCGGGCGCGCTGGCCCGGATGGTGGCCCGGCTGCTCGACGAACCGGAGCGCCGGCTCGCGCTCGCCGCGGCCGGGCGGGCCCAGGCCGCCACCTGGCCGACCGAGGACGACACGGTCGCCCAGGTGCTGAGCATCTACGACGAGTTGGCGCAGCGCTGAACCCCAGAGCCGCGAACGCCTGAGCGGTGGGGGCGGGGCCGTGTGGCCGCGCCCCCACACGTACGGGCTCAGCCGCCGCCGTACGCTCCGCAGGCACTCAGTCGCAGCGCCGTGTCGATGAGCGGCACATGGCTGAACGCCTGCGGGAAGTTGCCGACCTGGCGCTTGAGCCGGGGGTCCCACTCCTCGGCGAGCAGCCCGAGGTCGTTGCGGAGCGCCAGCAGCTTCTCGAACAGCTGGCGGGCCTCGTCCACCCGGCCGATCATCGCCAGGTCGTCGGCCATCCAGAACGAGCAGGCCAGGAAGGCCCCTTCGTCACCCGGCAGCCCGTCGAGGTTGTCCTCGCCGCTGTTGGTCGGGTAGCGCAGGATGAAGCCGTCCTCGGTGCTCAGCTCGCGCTGGATCGCCTCGATGGTGCCGATGACGCGCTTGTCGTCCGGCGGCAGGAAGCCCATCTGCGGGATGAGCAGCAGCGAGGCGTCCAGCTCCTGGGAGCCGTAGGACTGCGTGAAGGTGTTGCGCTCCTTGTCGTAACCCTTCTCGCAGACGTCCCGGTGGATGTCGTCGCGCAGTTCGCGCCAGCGCTCCAGCGGGCCGTCCGCCTCGCCCGACTCGATGAGCTTGACGGTGCGGTCCACCGCGACCCAGGTCATCACCTTGGAGTGCACGAAGTGGCGGCGCGGGCCGCGCACTTCCCAGATGCCCTCGTCCGGCTCGTTCCAGTGCGATTCGAGATAGCGGATCAGCTTGAGCTGCAGCAGGCTCGCGTAGTCGTTGCGGGCCAGCCCGGTCATATGGGCCAGGTGCAGGGCCTCGGTGACCTCGCCGTAGACGTCCAGCTGCAGCTGGTGGGCGGCGCCGTTGCCGATCCGGACCGGGGTGGAGCCCTCGTAACCGGGCAGCCAGTGCAGCTCGTTCTCGCCGAGCTCGCGCTCGCCGGCGATGCCGTACATGATCTGCAGGTTCTCCGGGTCGCCGGCCACCGCGCGCAGCAGCCACTCGCGCCAGGCCCGCGCCTCGTCCCGGTAGCCGGTGCGCAGCAGCGAGGACAGCGTGATCGCCGCGTCGCGCAGCCAGGTGAACCGGTAGTCCCAGTTGCGGACCCCGCCGATGTCCTCGGGCAGCGAGGTCGTCGGAGCGGCGACGATGCCGCCGGTGGGCCCGTACGTGAGGCCCTTGAGGGTGATCAGCGAGCGGACCACGGCGTCCCGGTAGGGGCCGTGGTACGTGCACTGGTCGACCCAGTCCTGCCAGAACTGCTCGGTGGACTCCAGCGAGGCCTCCGGCTCGGGCAGCGACGGCGGCGGGCGGTGCGAGGGCTCCCAGCTGATGGTGAAGGCCACCCGCTCACCCGGCGAGACGGTGAAGTCCGCGTACGTCGTCAGGTCCTTGCCGTACGTGTCGACCTCGGTGTCCAGCCAGACGGAGTCCGGCCCGGCCACCGCGACCGTGCGGTCGCCGACCTTGTGCACCCACGGCACGATCTGGCCGTAGGAGAAGCGCATCCGCAGGGCGGAGCGCATCGGCACCCGCCCGCTGACGCCCTCCACGATCCGGATCACCTGCGGGGCGCCGTCACGGGGCGGCATGAAGTCGATCACCCGGACCGTGCCGCGCGGGGTGTCCCATTCGGATTCCAGCACGAGGGAATCGCCCCGGTAACGCCGTCGCGTCGCCGCGGGCGGACCGGTTCCGGCGGCGTGGGCCGGGCCCAGCCTCCAGAATCCGTGCTGCTCGGTTCCGAGCAGGCCGGCGAAGACCGCGGGGGAGTCGAACCGGGGCAGGCACAGCCAGTCGACCGTGCCGTCCCGGCAGACCAGTGCAGCGGTCTGCATATCGCCGATGAGTGCGTAATCCTCGATGCGCCCGGCCACCTGCATCTCCAGTCGAATGACGGCGCCGGCCTCGGAGGGCCGGTCTTGCGGTCTGGGGATTTTCGACGAGCTCGTGTTCCGGGAGCGGGCGGGGTTGATGCCGTGCCGGCCGGCTCGCAGCGATGTGTCCGAGCAGGATACGTCGTCGGGGAGGGAGGTGCGCGCGTGGCGGTTGTCTTCACTGGGCCGGTCGGGTGCACTTGTTCCGCTCATGCCCGAGCATGCCATGAGTCCCCTTGCGAGCTGCTAAAAGCGGGCTAGTGACGTCGCCGCCGGACACAGCCGCCCACGGTCGCTGTTACCCTGGTAGCCCGTGGGCCGGTGGGCCGAACCACTGAACCGCCGCGACGGCACTCCCCCTGATTCCGTGCCGTCCCGACCCTCACCTCGCGACCACGGGAGCCCCCTCTTGGCAATTGCGCCCAAATCCACGACGACCAAGCACATCTTCGTCACCGGGGGTGTCGCCTCCTCCCTCGGGAAGGGGCTCACGGCCTCCAGCCTCGGTGCGCTGCTGAAGGCGCGCGGCCTCCGGGTCACCATGCAGAAGCTCGACCCGTACCTCAACGTGGACCCGGGCACGATGAACCCGTTCCAGCACGGTGAGGTCTTCGTCACTGACGACGGTTCCGAGACCGACCTCGACATCGGCCACTACGAGCGTTTCCTGGACGTCAATCTCGACGGCTCGGCGAACGTGACCACGGGCCAGATCTACTCCACGGTCATCGCCAAGGAGCGTCGCGGCGAGTACCTCGGCGACACCGTCCAGGTCATCCCGCACATCACCAACGAGATCAAGTCCCGGATCCGCCGGATGGCGACCGACGACGTGGACGTGGTGATCACCGAGGTCGGCGGCACCGTCGGCGACATCGAGTCGCTGCCCTTCCTGGAGTCGGTGCGCCAGGTCCGGCACGAGGTCGGCCGCGACAACGTCTTCGTGGTCCACATCTCGCTGCTGCCGTACATCGGCCCCTCCGGTGAGCTCAAGACCAAGCCGACCCAGCACTCCGTCTCGGCGCTGCGCAGCATCGGCATCCAGCCCGACGCGATCGTGCTGCGCGCCGACCGCCCGGTGCCGGATGCCATCAAGCGCAAGATCTCGCTGATGTGCGACGTCGACGAGGACGCGGTCGTCGCCGCCATCGACGCCCCGTCGATCTACGACATCCCCAAGGTGCTGCACACCGAGGGCCTGGACGCGTACGTCGTCCGCAAGCTGGACCTGCCGTTCCGTGATGTGGACTGGACCCAGTGGGACGACCTGCTGAAGCGGGTCCACCAGCCCGCGCACCAGGTCACGGTCGCGCTCGTCGGCAAGTACATCGACCTGCCCGACGCGTATCTGTCGGTGACCGAGGCGCTGCGCGCCGGCGGTTTCGCCAACAACGCCAAGGTCACCATCAAGTGGGTCACCTCGGACGAGTGCAGGACCCCGGCCGGCGCCAAGAAGCACCTCTCCGGCGTCGACGCGGTCTGCGTACCCGGTGGTTTCGGCGACCGCGGTGTCGAGGGCAAGGTCTCGGCGATCACCTACGCCCGCGAGAACAAGATCCCGCTGCTGGGACTCTGCCTGGGCCTGCAGTGCGTCGTCATCGAGGCGGCCCGCTCGCTGGCCGGCATCCCGGACGCGAACTCCACGGAGTTCGACCCGGCGACCGGCCACCCCGTCATCTCGACGATGGCCGAGCAGCTCGACATCGTCGACGGCAAGGGCGACCTGGGCGGCACCATGCGGCTGGGCCTGTACCCGGCGAAGCTCACCGAGGGCTCCATCGTGCGCGAGGTGTACGGCGGCGAGCCGTACGCCGAGGAGCGCCACCGCCACCGCTACGAGGTCAACAACTCCTACCGGGCCGAGCTGGAGAAGAAGGCCGGACTGGTCTTCTCCGGGACCTCGCCCGACAACAAGCTGGTGGAGTACGTCGAGTACCCGCGCGAGGTGCACCCGTACCTCGTCGCCACTCAGGCGCACCCCGAGCTGAAGTCCCGCCCGACGCGCCCGCACCCGCTCTTCGCGGGTCTGGTCGCGGCGGCGGTCAAGCGCCAGCAGGGCTGATCATCGATTGATCGGTACGGTGCTGGGGACGGATCTTCGTGATCCGTCCCCAGCACCGTTTTGTCTGCCGGCCCGGCGCTCGCACCGGGCCGTTACGTTCTCACCGGTTCACGGAGGGCATCATGCTGCAGGACATCGCCGAGGAGTGGCAGGTCACCGCGACCTCGACGCCGTTCGCCGGGGCGAAGACGAGCGTCCGCACGGACGCGGTCGTCATGCCGGACGGCGGCACCGCCAAGCGCGACTACCAGGTCCACCCGGGCTCGGTGGCCGTGGTCGCCCTCGACGAGGACGGCCGGGTCCTGGTGCTGCGCCAGTACCGGCACCCGGTACGGCAGAAGCTGTGGGAGGTGCCCGCCGGGCTCCTCGACGTGCCCGGTGAGAACCCGCTGCACGCGGCGCAGCGCGAGCTCTACGAAGAGGCGCACGTCAAGGCCGGGGAGTGGCGGGTGCTCACCGATCTCTACACCTCTCCCGGCGGCAGCGACGAAGCCGTCCGGATCTTCCTGGCCCGCGACATCGCCGAGGCGGAGGGCGAGCGGTACGAGGTCACCGGGGAGGAGGCCGACATGGAGTACGCCCGGGTGCCGCTGGCCGAGCTGGTGCGCGACGTGCTGGCCGGGCATCTGCACAACAGCTGCCTGGTGGCCGGGATCCTCGCGCTGCACGCGACGCTGTCCGGCGACGGGGTGGACGCGCTGCGGCCCGCCGACGCGCCCTGGCCGGCCCGGCCCTTCACGGCATAAGCGGTGTCGGCGCGCCGCTGATCCGATGGAGTGATCATTGTCCGGATCGGCTGCGCGGGGCCTCCGGGCCGGGCATGTCCCCGTGCACCGGGTCCGGCCGTCCGGGCGACCGTCCCGGACTCCGCGCGAGGCCGCGCGGTGGCCGTTCGTGATCGCCCGGACAGGGCCTAGGCTCGATGGTGTTCCCGTTCGCAGCGGCGGCGGGCTCGTGCGCGCAGGCAGAACGGGAGAGTGCCCGTGGCGGATCAGGTGCTGGACGCCGGTGAATCGGTGGCCGACGCGGACTTCGTGCCGTCACCCGGCCATGGGCCGGAGGCGAAGGACCCGGTCCCGCCCCCACCGTCGGTGCCGGGCTGCGCCCTGCCCGGGGACGTGCCGCACTTCGTCGGGCGCCGCCGGGAACTGGACGGGCTGCGGGCCGACATCGACCGGCCGGGCCTGGCCACGCTGGGCGGCAAGGTGGCGGACGGCAGCCGCGTCCTGCTCATCGCGGGACGGCCCGGCTCCGGGCGGACCGCGCTCGCCGTCCATCTCGCCCGGGACGTCGCCGCGCGCTACGCCGACGGGCAGCACTTCGTACGGCTCACCGGCAGCGGCGGCGAGCGCACCCCTCCGGAACAGGCCGCGCGGGCGCTGCTGCGGGCCCTCGGCGCCGGGTCGCCGCTGCCGGAGGCGGAGCCCGGTGAGGTGTACGCGGCACTGCGCGCGGCACTGGCCGGCCGCCGCACGGTCCTGGTGCTCGACGACGTCTCGCACGCGGACCAGCTGCTGCCGCTGCTCCCGGAAGGGCCCGGCAGTCTGGTGGTGGCGACGTCCGAGGGACCGCTGCCCGGTGTCCCCGACGTCCGGCCGTGCACCCTCGGCGGGCTGGACACCGCCGCCTCCGTCGATCTGCTGTCGCAGGCGATCGGCCCGACCCGGGTCACCTGTGACCCGCGGGCGGCCGAGACCCTCGTCCAGGAGTGCGCCGGGCACCCCACCGCGCTGCGACTGGTCGCCGCCTGGCTCGCCGCCCAGCCGCGGCTGTCGGTGACCGACGCCACCAGCCGGCTGCGCGCGGTAACGGATGAACCGGCGCCTCCGGCGAAGACCGCGGCGAAGACCGCGCCCCAGGCCGGGCGCGGCGCCGTGCCGCCGGCGGAGCCTGAAGCGGCTGCCGCGACCGGCTCCGACGGTGCGCCCGGGACCGGGACCGAGGCGGGCTCCGAGCGGGTGGCCGGGTCCGGGCCGAAGGGGCGCGCGGAGGTGACCGCGAAACCGGAGGCCGGGCCCGCTCCCGCGGCGGCATCCGTCGCCCACGCCACCGCGCCGGAGGCTTCACCGCGCGCCACCGCGCCGCCCCAGCTGGTGCGCGCCTTCCGGCTGGTTTACGACTCGCTGCCGCCCACCGCCGCCCGGATGCTGCGGCTGCTGGCGCTCGCGCCGGCCGGACTGGTGGACTCGCACATCGCCTCGGCGCTGGCCGGCTGCTCGGTGACCGCGGCGCAGAGCACGCTGGACGACCTCGCCGCGCACGGGCTGCTGCACGGGGATCCGGTGGATCCGCCGCTGCCACCGCAGTACCGGGTGCCCGGCTGTCTCGAACCGCTGCTGCGCGCTCTGCTGGAGACCCGGGACCGGACGGGCGAGGTCCAGCTGGCCAGGGCCCGGATGCTGGAGCGGACGGTGCGGCTGCTGCAGTCGTGCCGCATCACGCTGGAGCCCGACGGTTCCCCGGGCCGGGCGTCGCTGGAGGGCCTGCCGCGCTCGATGCGCTTCGCGTCGCGGTCCGCCGCCGCCGTATGGCTGCGGGCCCGGCTCCCCGCGCTGCTCGCCGCGGCCCACGCGGCGGTCGCCGACGGGGAACTCGACACTCTGGCACGGCGGTTGGTCGCCAACTTGGTGCGGGCACTGGGCGTGGATCCGGAGGACCGGGAGACGGCGGGGGAGCGCTATCAGCTGCACGCTTTGGTGCTCGATGTGGCGACCCGCCGCGGGCTGCCCCGGGAGAAGGCGGCGGCGCTGATCAACCTAGCCGACCTCGATGTGGAGGCAGGCAGGACCCGGGAGGCGCTGGACCGCTACCGGCTGGCCCTCGGCGAGGCGCGGACCGGTGACGACGGGGAGGCCGAAGGCCGGGCGATGGAGGCCATCGGCGGCACGTACCTGGAGCTCGACGACCCGCAGCGGGCCGCGGACTGGTACGGCAGGGCACTCGCGCTGCGGCTGGCCCGCGGCGAGACCGGCCACGCGGCCCCGCTGCACGGCCGCCTCGGCGCACTGCACACCTACGCCGGCCGCTACGGCCCCGCGCTGCGCGAGTGGCGGGCCGCCGCGGGCGCCCACCCGCGGCCCCGCGACCTGCCGGCCCAGGCCCGCGCGCTGAGCGAGGCGGCCCGGGTCCAGGAGTACGCGGGACATCCCGAGGACGCTCTGCGGACCTGTCGTGACGCCCTGTACTGGGCCCGGCAGGCCGGCGACGAACGGCTGGAAGGCGCCGTCCTGCTGCGCATGGCCGACACCCTCGACCGGCTCGGCGACCCGGGCGGCGCACGTCTGCAGCGCGCGGCCGCGAAGCGCCTGCTCAGCCCGGGTGAAGTCCCTGGCTGAGCAGGCCCGAAAAACGGTGGCCTGAAGGCGTCAGCGCCCCAGGCCTACGAATCTGTCATCGTTCTCGGCCAAACTAATCACTTTGTAAGGCTAGACAGAGAGTCTTCCTTCACTAGACTGGGCTCCGCCGCGCACATCGCGGTCAGGTCCGACGTGTGACGCTTTCTCGCGCCATGTACGGACAGCTGCAGCCATTCCTGTCTTCCAATGAGTGCAAGGACCGTGATCGACGTGAAGGTCGGCATCCCCCGCGAGGTCAAGAACAACGAGTTCCGCGTGGCCATCACCCCCGCCGGCGTGCATGAGCTCGTGCGCCACGGACATGAGGTCTACGTGGAGCAGGGCGCCGGTCTCGGCTCCTCCATCCCCGACGCCGAGTACACCGGCGCCGGCGCGAACATCCTCGGCACCGCCGACGAGGTGTGGGCCACCGCCGATCTGCTGCTGAAGGTCAAGGAGCCGATCGCCGAGGAGTACCACCGCCTCCGCAAGGACCAGACGCTCTTCACGTACCTGCACCTGGCCGCGTCCCGCGCCTGCACGGACGCACTGCTCGAGTCCGGCACCACCGCCATCGCGTACGAGACGGTGGAGACCGCGAACCGCGCCCTCCCGCTGCTCGCCCCGATGTCCGAGGTGGCCGGCCGGCTCGCCCCGCAGGTCGGCGCGTACCACCTGATGCGCTCGGTCGGCGGCCGCGGCGTGCTGCCCGGCGGCGTCCCCGGCGTCCAGGCCGGCAAGGCCGTCGTCATCGGCGCCGGTGTCTCCGGCTGGCACGCGACCACGATCGCGCTCGGCATGGGCTTCCACGTGACCCTGCTCGACAAGGACATCAACAAGCTGCGCGAGGCCGACAAGATCTTCGGCACCCGCGTCCAGACCATCACCTCCAACGCCTTCGAGCTGGAGAAGGCCGTCCTCGAGGCCGACCTGGTCATCGGCGCGGTGCTGATCCCGGGTGCGAAGGCGCCCAAGCTCGTCACCAACGAGCTGGTGTCCCGCATGAAGCCGGGATCGGTTCTTGTCGACATCGCGATCGACCAGGGCGGCTGCTTCGAGGACTCGCGTCCGACCACGCACGCCGACCCGACCTTCGAGGTCCACAACTCGGTCTTCTACTGCGTCGCCAACATGCCGGGCGCGGTGCCCAACACCTCGACCTACGCGCTGACCAACGCCACGCTGCCCTACATCGTGGAACTGGCCAACCGCGGCTGGCGTGAGGCGCTGCGCCGCGACGCCGCGCTGGCGCTGGGCCTCAACACCCATGAGGGACAGGTCGTTTACGGTCCGGTCGCCGAGGCGCACGACCTGCACAGCACGGACCTGCACACGCTGCTGGGCTGATCAGCGGGCGTGTGACGGGCGCGCGAAACATCTACACGTCAACACGGCGACAACGGCCGGGCCTTGGAGACCCAAGGCCCGGCCGAGTGCGTCGAACGTACCAGTTTCACCGTTTCGTACCGCGCTGAAACATCGGCGACGACGCGGTTACGCCCTTGACAGCGGGGTGTTCGGTTACCGACACATCGTGCCGTGTCCGGCGGATTGTGTTGCTGTGAACCACTGACACGCCATAGAGTCGCCAACCGTCGGCATGCTGTCGCGCTGACCTATCGAGAAGTTTCCTGGTCACCAAGGAGGTAAGACGACTTGTGAATGAGTCGACATTTGCTCCCGGGGGTGGTCAACCAGGAATGACCGTTCAGGTCGAGAGCCCCAACAGGCTCGAGACCGTCGGTTCCGTCGCGGTCCGCACCTTCGAGGCACGCCGGGCCGACAAGAACACGGAGACGCACCCCACACACGCCATGGCGCCATACGAGGACGATCTGCAGGACGGTCAGTTCTACGACCCAGACGCGGAGTACGAGCCGGATCCCGAATACGCGGCCACACTCGCCCCGGACGCTGCCCGTCAGCGCCGCGAGCGGGTCGGTCCGACGGGACGCCCGCTTCCGTACTTCCCGATCCCCAATCCGCTCACCGACCACGGCCCGGCGAAAATCGTCGCGATGTGCAACCAGAAGGGCGGGGTCGGCAAGACGACCTCGACCATCAACCTGGGCGCCGCGCTCGCCGAGTACGGCCGCCGGGTACTTCTCGTCGACTTCGATCCGCAGGGCGCGCTCTCGGTCGGACTCGGCGTCAACCCGATGGAACTCGACATCACCGTCTACAACCTGCTGATGGAACGCGGGTTGGCGGCGGACGAGGTGCTGCTGAAGACCGCGGTGCCCGGTATGGACCTGCTGCCGAGCAATATCGACTTGTCGGCGGCCGAGGTCCAACTGGTCAGCGAGGTGGCGCGCGAGTCGACACTGCAGCGCGCCCTCAAGCCGCTGATGGCCGACTACGACTACATCGTCATCGACTGCCAGCCCTCGCTCGGCCTGCTGACCGTCAACGCGCTCACCGCGGCGCACTCGGTGATCGTGCCGCTGGAGTGCGAGTTCTTCGCGCTGCGCGGTGTCGCTCTGCTGACCGAGACCATCGAGAAGGTCCGGGAACGGCTCAACCCCGAACTCGAACTCGACGGCATCCTCGCCACGATGTACGACTCCCGCACGGTGCACAGCCGTGAGGTGCTCGCCCGCGTGGTCGAAGCCTTCGACGAGCACGTGTTCCACACGGTCATCGGCCGTACGGTGCGCTTCCCGGAGACCACCGTCGCCGGCGAGCCGATCACGACGTACGCGTCCAACTCCGTTGGTGCCGCCGCCTACCGTCAGCTCGCCAGGGAGGTGCTCGCCCGGTGTCACGCCGAGTGAGTCTCCCGGGTGCGGACGAACTGTTCCGCACCACAGGGGGCATGGGGCTGCAGGCCTCGCAGCCCCGTAAGCACGCCAACGGGGACGCCCAGAAGGCCCCTCAGGCCGACGGGCGGCTGCGGCCGGTACCCGACGCCCCGGCGGACGGGAACGAGCCGCAGACGGGCACAGCGCCCGACGGCGGCGGCCAGGACGGGACCCCGGCCGAGCACAGCGGCCGCGAGGGGATCCCACAGGGCCGCCGTCCACAGGCCGCGGGCCAGCCGCCCACGGCCCCGGTGCCGGTGCAGCAGACGCGCCGCAAACAGCAGCGGCCGCGCCCCAGCGGCCGTGAACGGCACGACGAGAAGATCACCGTCTATGTCTCCGCCGAGGAGCTGATGGATCTCGAACACGCGCGGCTCGTGCTGCGCGGTGAACACGGCCTGGCGATCGACCGCGGCCGGATCGTCCGCGAGGCGGTCGCCGTGGTGCTGGCGGATCTGGAGTCCCGCGGGGACGCGAGCATCCTGGTGCGCCGCCTGCGGGGCCGCTGAGCCACCGGGCGGTGGTCGGCGTGGCCACGGCGACGTCGGACGGGGCGGCTCAGTAGGCTCCCTGCCGGGGGGCCGCCCCCGCCGACCCCGCACGATGGACAGCGATGCCGATCACCGACGACGACGCCCCCCAGCCGCCCCGCCGAGCCCTCGGACGGGGGCCGGGCCGCCCGGCCGCGGCAGCGGCGCCCGTCACGGCGCCCGCGGCGGAGCCGGCGCCTGTCGTGGACCCGGCGCCTGTCGCGGTCCCGGAGCCCGTCGAACCGGCGGTACCCGTGGCGCCTGCCGTCCAGGACCCGCCCGACGCCTCCGCCGATACCCCGGCCGACGCCGTCCCCGGACCGGCACCCGACGGCCGCTTCACCGTGCGGCTGGTGAACTTCGAGGGGCCGTTCGACCTGCTGTTGCAGCTGATCTCGAAGCACCGGATGGACGTGACAGAAGTCGCGCTGTCGACGGTCACCAACGAGTTCATGGCGCACATCCGTGCGATGGGGGTCGACTGGGACCTCGACCAGGCCACCGAGTTCCTCGTCGTCGCCGCGACCCTGCTCGATCTGAAGGCGGCCCGGCTGCTGCCGACCGCCGAGGTCGAGGACGAGGCGGACCTGGCGCTGCTGGAGGCGCGCGACCTGCTCTTCGCCCGTCTGCTGCAGTACCGCGCCTACAAGCGGATCGCGGCGATCTTCGCCGAGCGGCTGGAGGCGGAGGCGCTGCACCACCCCCGCACGGTCGGTCTCGAACCGCAGCACGCGGACCTGCTGCCGGAGGTCGTCTTCAGCGTCGGCCCCGAGCGGTTCGCGAAGCTGGCCGTCAAGGCGATGCAGCCCAAACCGGTGCCGCAGATCTACACCGACCACATCCACGCGCCACTGGTCAGCGTCAGGGAACAGGGCGAGCTGGTGGTGGCCCGGCTGATCGAGCTGGGGGAGACCAGCTTCGCCGACCTCGCGGCGGACGCCCCGGACACCCTCACCGTCGTCGCGCGTTTCCTGGCCCTCCTGGAGCTGTACCGGGAGAAAGTGGTCGCGCTGGACCAGGAGGAGGCGCTCGGCGCGCTGCTCGTGCGCTGGACGGGCGGCGATCAGGAGACCGCGCGGCGGCTCGTCACCGATGAATTCGACCCGGAGGGCAAAGAAAAATGACGGAAGACGCAGCGGCGCCCGCCGGGCCGCTCTCCGCCGAGGTGGCCGCCCTCGACCTCCGGCCCGCGCTGGAGGCCGTCCTGATGGTCGTGGACGAGCCGGCCACCGTGGAGCAGCTGGCGACGGTGCTCCAGCGTCCGAAGCGCGCGGTCGCCGCCGCCCTGCGCTCGCTGTCCGAGGACTACACCGCCCAGGGCAGGGGCTTCGACCTGCGGCTGGTCGCCGGCGGCTGGCGGTTCTACACCCGGCCGGCCTTCGCACCGGCCGTGGAGAAGTTCGTTCTGGACGGCCAGCAGGCCCGTCTCACGCAGGCCGCGCTGGAGACGCTGGCGGTCGTCGCGTACCGCCAGCCGGTCAGCCGATCACGGGTTTCGGCGGTCCGCGGAGTCAACTGTGACGGTGTGATGCGCACCCTCCTGCAGCGCGGTCTGGTCGAGGAGGGTGGGACGGAACCCGAAACAGGTGCGATCCTGTACAGGACGACGAACTACTTTCTGGAGCGGATGGGCCTCAGAGGCCTGGACGAGCTACCCGAGCTCGCCCCCTTCCTGCCGGAGGCGGACGCCGTCGAGGCGGACTCCTTGGAAGGGGTTCCGTCGTTCGACCCGGATGCACCGGACGATGCAGATACGACGACTCAATCGACGACGGAACTTTGATGCGAAGCAGCGACAGGAACAGCGGCGGCAACCGGAACCCCCGGGGCGGCAACCCCCGCGGCGCGGGCGGGGGCTCCGGTAGCGGCGGCTCCCGCGGCGGCAGCGGCGCCGGCAGCGGTGGCGGCTCCCGCGCGGGCGGCGGCGCCGGTGGC
>NZ_JAAGLX010000078.1:0-23157 GCF_010548325.1 Streptomyces sp. SID13666
GAGCCGGCCGGCCCGTACCCGCTGGCCGGCCACGGGCCCGGCGAGGACGCGCGGCCGCTGGACGCACAGGACCCGGCGGCCCGGCACCCGTACTTCGCCGAGCACCCGCCGTCCGCCACCGCCGGCGCGATGCCGCCCGCCGACGGGGCCGGGCACTGGAGCCTGCCGTTCGTCGCGGAGGACGCGGCGGACGAGTCCGGCGAGTACCCCGTGGGCGCCATGGGGGCGGTCCCCGGAGCCGAGTCCGTCGTGGTGACCGAGGACGACCAGGAGGCGGCGGAGAGCCCCTCCGACGGGCCCGTCGAGCACGCGGAGCACCCGGAGCGGACCGAAGCGGCGGCGGACGACGAGGAGCCGGCGCCCGAAGAGGCGCACAGCGAACACCCGCTCGCCTCCTACGTGCTGCGCGTCAACGGCGCCGACCGGCCGGTGACCGACGCCTGGCTCGGTGAGTCCCTGCTGTACGTCCTGCGGGAGCGGCTCGGCCTGGCCGGTGCGAAGGACGGCTGTGAGCAGGGCGAGTGCGGAGCCTGTTCCGTACAGGTCGACGGCCGGCTCGTCGCCTCGTGCCTGGTGCCGGCCGCGACCGCGGCGGGCAGCGAGGTCCGCACCGTCGAGGGGCTGTCCGACGACGGGCAGCCGTCCGACGTGCAGCGCGCGCTCGCCGAGTGCGGCGCCGTGCAGTGCGGCTTCTGCGTTCCCGGCCTCGCGATGACCGTTCACGACCTGCTGGAGGGCAACCACAAGCCCACCGAGCTGGAGACCCGCCAGGCCATCTGCGGCAACCTCTGCCGGTGCACCGGCTACCGGGGTGTGCTGGACGCCGTCCAGGACGTCGTGGCGTCCCGCGAGGCCACCGCCGCGGAGCACTCCGACCACACTGCCGACGGGGCGCGGATCCCGCACCAGGGCGGGCCGCACGGCAGCCACCCGGGAGGCACCGCGTGACCCGCCGTACGATCCCGGGCCGACGGCCGGAGCCGCGGCACACGCGCCCGGCCGGCACGGGCGAACCCACCGGCAGCAGCGAGAGGGCAGCGGCATGACTGGATCCGACGCGGCCACGGCGGTGCCCGCCCAGGCCACCCGGACGCCCGCGGCGCCCGAACCGGTGCTCCACGGACTGGGCGTCTCCGTGCGGCCCGTGGACACCCTCGCGAAGGCGCAGGGGACGTTTCCGTACGCGGCCGACCTGTGGGCCGAGGGACTGCTGTGGGCCTCGGTGCTGCGCTCCCCGTACCCGCACGCGCGCATCGTCCGCATCGACACGTCGGAAGCCACCTCGATGCCCGGCGTCCGGGCCGTCGTCACGCACGAGGACGTGCCGGGTGACGCCATGCACGGCCGCCGCGTCGCGGACCGGCCGGTCTTCGCCAAGGACATCGTCCGGCACCACGGCGAGCCGATCGCCGCCGTCGCCGCCGACCACCCCGACACCGCGCGGCTGGCCGCCGCGGCGATCCTCGTCGAGTACGAGGTGCTGGAGCCGGTCACCGACCCGGAGAAGGCGTTCGCCGCCGAGCCGCTGCACCCCGACGGCAACCTGATCCGCCACATCCCGCTGCGCTTCGGCGACCCCGACGTCATCGGCGACGTCATCGTCGAGGGCCTGTACCGGATCGGCCGGCAGGACCCGGCGCCCATCGGTGCCGAGGCCGGGCTCGCCGTGCCCCGCCCGGACGGCGGCGTCGAGCTGTACGTGGCCTCCACCGACCCGCACACCGACCGGGACCTGGCCGCCGCCTGCTTCGGTCTGGAGGCCGACCGGGTCAAGGTCGTCGTCACCGGCGTGCCCGGCGCGATGGGCGACCGCGAGGACTCCGGGATCCAGCTGCCGCTCGGGCTGCTCGCGCTGAAGACCGGCTGCCCGGTGAAGTTCGTGGCCACCCGCGAGGAGTCCTTCCTCGGCCACTCCCACCGTCACCCCACCCTGCTGCGCTACCGGCACCACGCCGACGCCGAGGGCCGGCTCGTCAAGGTCGAGGCGCAGGTGCTGCTCGACGCGGGCGCGTACGCCGACCACTCGTCGGAGGCGCTGGCCGCCGCCGTGGCGTTCGCCGCCGGCCCGTACGTCGTGCCGCACGTCTTCGTCGAGGGCTGGGCCGTCCGCACCAACAACCCGCCGTCGGGACACGTCCGCGGCGAGGGCGCGCTCCAGGTCTGCGCCGGGTACGAGGGCCAGATGGACAAGCTCGCGGCGAAGCTGGGCCTGGACCCGGCCGAGCTGCGGATGCGCAACGTCATGGCCACCGGCGACCTGCTGCCCACCGGCCAGACCGTCACCTGCCCGGCGCCCGTCGGCGAGCTCCTCAAGGCGGTCCGCGACGCGGACCTGCCGCCGTTGCCCGTCGACGAGGAGGAGTCGCAGTGGCTGCTCCCCGGCGGCCCCGAGGGCGCCGGAGAGCCGGGCGCGGTCCGGCGCGGGGTCGGCTACGCGCTCGGCATGGTGCACATGCTCGGCGCGGAGGGCACCGACGAGGTCTCCACCGCCACCGTACGGATCCACGACGGCCGGGCCACCGTCATCTGCGCCGCAGTCGAGACCGGCCAGGGCTTCACGACGCTCGCCCGGCAGATCGTCCAGGACGTGCTCGGCGTCGAGGACGTCGGCGTGCTGGCCGCCGACACCGACCAGCCGCCGTCCGGCGCGGCCGCCCGCGGCCGGCACACCTGGGTGTCGGGCGGCGCGGTCGAACGGGCCGCCAAGATGGTGCGCACGCAGCTGCTGCAGCCGCTCGCCGCGAAGTTCGGGATGTCCGTCGAGCTGCTCACCATCGCCGACGGCAAGATCACCTCGTACGACGGGGTGCTCAGCACGACCGTCGGGGAGGCGCTCGAGGGCAAGGAGCTGTGGGCCACCGCGCAGTGCCGCCCGCACCCCACCGACCGGCTGGACGACACCGGCCAGGGCGACGCGTTCGTCGGCCTCGCCTTCTGCGCGGTCCGCGCGGTCGTGGACGTGGACATCGAACTGGGCTCGGTACGGGTCGTGGAGATGGCCGTCGCGCAGGACGTCGGCCGGGTGCTGAACCCGCGCCAGGTCGCCGCCCGGATCGAGGCGGGCGTCACCCAGGGCGTCGGTCTCGCGCTCATGGAGGACCTGCGGGCCCCCCGCGGCATCATCAAGCGGCCGAACCTCACCGGCTACTCCCTGCCGACCGCGCTCGACGCCCCGGACGTGCGCATCGTCAAACTCGTCGAGGAGCGCGACGTGCTGGCGCCCTTCGGCGCCAAGGCGGTCAGCGCGGTCCCGGTGGTGGTCTCGCCGGCCGCCGTCGCCGCCGCCGTGCGCGCCGCCACCGGCCGCCCCGTCAGCCGGCTGCCGATCCGCCCGCAGGCAGCGGTCGTCAAGCCGCAGTCCTGACCGGGACGGCGCCGGAGAACGGACACCACAGCGGACAAACGGAAGGGCCCGGCAGCGATGCGCTGCCGGGCCCTTCGTCTTCCTCACGGAGGCCGTAGCGGGAATCGAACCCACGTGCCTCGCTTTGCAGGCGAGTCCCTAAACCACTCGGGCATACGGCCGTGTCGGTGACATCACCGACGATAGGGCGCCGCCCCCGGGGTCGGTCAACGGTCCCGGCGGGCCCGCAACAGGACTGCCATACGCCGTTCATGAACCGCGGCGGGCGCCCGGGAACGGTGGCACGGCTAGGGCGTGTTGCGAAAGTCCCGCCTGGCCCACGACGCCTGGCACGCGCCCTCGCTGCGTTGTCGGGCTCGTCCAAGTACTCCAGTACGAGGACGACCCTCCGCCTTGCGAGCGCACGCACCAGACGCCGTGGGCCACGCCCTCCGGGCGAACGGCGCTACTTTCGCAACACGCCCTAGGACCAGCGGCGGAGCGACACTCCATCCGTTGGAAGGGGGTGCAATGCGCCTGCGCCCCTTACTCTTGGCGGATGGCCACCGTAGAAGCGCAGAGCAGTGAGCCGGCCGCCCCACCGCAGCGGACCGGGGTTCCGGACACCCCGGACACCGACGGGGTGCTCGGGCGGCGCTATCGCGCACTCACCCTCGGCATCGTCTCCGTGGTGCTGCTGATCGCCTTCGAGGCGAGCGCCGTGAACACCGCGATGCCGGTCGCGGGCCGCGCCCTCGACGGGCTGTCGCTCTACGCGTTCGCGTTCTCCGGGTACTTCACCGCCAGCCTGCTGTCGATGGTGGTCTCCGGCGAGTGGTGCGACCGCAAGGGCCCGCTCGCCCCGCTCTTCACCGGCATCGCCGCCTTCGCGGCCGGCCTGCTGATCTCCGGCTCCGCGCAGAACATGTGGACGTTCATCGCCGGCCGCGCGGTCCAGGGCCTCGGTGGCGGGCTGGTGATCGTCGCGCTGTACGTCATCGTCGGCCGCGCCTACCCCGAGCGGCTGCGGCCCTCGGTCATGGCCTCGTTCTCCGCCGCCTGGGTGCTCCCGGTGATCATCGGTCCGGTGGTCGCCGGAGCCGTCACCGAACACCTGGGCTGGCGCTGGGTCTTCCTGGCCATCCCGGTGCTGGTGCTGCTGCCGCTCGCCGTGATGCTGCCAGCGTTGCGCAAGCTGACGCCGGGGGACCGGACCCCGGCCCTGAACCGGCGCCGCATCCTTCTGGCGCTGGCCGTCGCGACGGGCGCGGGCCTGCTGCAGTACGCGGGCCAGGACCTGTCGCCGGTCATGCTCGTACCCGCCGCCGTGGGCGCCGCGCTCCTGGTCCCCGGCGTCCTGCGGCTGCTGCCGCGCGGGACGTTCCGGGCCGCCCGCGGACTGCCCGCGGTGATCCTGCTGCGCGGGGTCGCCGCCGGATCGTTCATCGGCGCGGAGAGCTTCATCCCGCTGATGCTGGTCACCGAGCGCGGCTATTCGGCCACCCTGGCCGGGCTCTCGCTCACCGGCGGCGGCCTGACCTGGGCGCTGGGATCGTATGTGCAGAGCCGCCCGCGGCTGCAGCCGCACCGCGAGCGGCTGATCAGGATCGGCATGCTCCTGATGGCCGCCGCCGTCGCGGGACCGGCCCTCGCGCTCGCCCCGTCCGTGCCCGCCTGGATCGTCACCGTCTCCTGGATCGTCGGCGGCTTCGGCATGGGCCTGGTCATCTCCAGCGGCAGCGTCCTGCTCCTCAAGCTCTCCCGCCCCGACGAGGCCGGCAGCAACTCCGCCTCCCTGCAGGTCTCCGACGCCCTCGGCAACATCGTCCTCGTCGGCGCCTCAGGAGTCCTGTTCACCGCCCTGGGCGGCGGCTCCGGCCACTCCGGAGCCTTCGTGGCCGTCTTCCTCTCGATGGCGGGCGTCGCCCTCCTGGGCGTCCTCGTGGCGGGCCGGTTGACGCCGAAGGCGGTCTGATCCGGTCGTGGTACCGAGTGGTACCATGGCCTCATGCCTGGACTGAATGTTCGTTTCACCGACGATGAGCTGGAAGCCCTGCGCGAGCGCGCGGAGGCGGAGTCGACGAGCATGCAGGTCATCGCGCATGACGCGGTGGTGCGGGCGATCAGTGAGCGGACGCGCCTCTTCGAGGCGGCGGCCACGCATGTCCTCCAGGCGAGCGACGAGCTCAACCAGCGACTCGCGTGACGTACTACCTGACGCTTCCCGAGATCCTGAACCTGGCGAAGCGCCTCGGTGCTGATGAGGTGCGGGACTACGGGCTGCTGGATTCCGCGCTCGCCCGGCCGAGGGCGACCGTGTTCGGCCAGGATGCCTATCCGGACATCTGGCACAAAGCTGCCGCCCTCATGGAGTCACTGGCTCGCAACCGCGCACTGGTCGACGGGAACAAGCGGATCGCCTGGTATGCGGCCTGGGTCTTCCTGCAGATCAACGGGCATACGCTGCGAGCGGGCTTCGACGTGGACGAGGCCGAGACCTTCGTGCTGAACGTCTGTCAGGGGGTGCTCGACGTGCCGAAGACCGCCGAGATCCTTCCCCGTTTCACCGGATGAGAGCCGGCACCCGGCGACGCGAGCCCGGTCGCGGGACGCTCGGCGCGATGGCGTAGAACCGGGGTGACGGGCGTGCCGCAGGTACGCTTATGCGCTTGACGCTGTTGACGTCGACCGCCGCCGCTCCCGACCCCGCCCCGGAGACCGTGACTACTACCGCCGCCAGTGCCTCCCACCACCTTTCACCGGCCTTCCCGGGCCGTGCCCCCTGGGGCACCGCCGGAAAGCTGCGCGCCTGGCAGCAGGGGGCGCTCGACGAGTACATGCGGCTGCAGCCGCGCGACTTCCTGGCCGTGGCGACGCCCGGCGCCGGGAAGACCACGTTCGCGCTGACGCTCGCCTCGTATCTGCTGCACAACCACCTGGTGCAGCAGATCACGGTGGTCGCGCCGACCGAGCACCTCAAGAAGCAGTGGGCGGAGGCGGCGGCGCGGATAGGGATCAGGCTCGATCCGGACTACAGCGCGGGCCCGGTCAGCAAGGAGTACCACGGCGTCGCGGTGACCTACGCGGGCGTCGGGGTGCGGCCGATGCTGCACCGCAACCGCTGCGAGCAGCGCAAGACCTTGGTGATCCTGGACGAGATCCACCACGCCGGTGACTCCAAGTCCTGGGGCGAGGCGTGCTCCGAGGCGTTCGACCCGGCGACCAGGCGGCTCGCGCTGACCGGTACGCCGTTCCGCTCGGACACCAACCCGATCCCGTTCGTGGCGTACGAGGAGGGCAACGACGGGATCCGCCGCAGCTCGGCCGACTACACCTACGGCTACGGGAACGCGCTCGCGGACGGTGTCGTCCGCCCGGTGATATTCCTCTCCTACAGCGGCAACATGCGCTGGCGCACCAAGGCCGGCGACGAGATCGCCGCGCGGCTCGGCGAGCCGATGACCAAGGACGCGATCGGCCAGGCCTGGCGCACCGCGCTGGCGCCGACCGGCGAGTGGATCCCCGCCGTGCTGAAGGCGGCCGACCAGCGGCTCACCGAGGTGCGCAGGAGCATCCCGGACGCGGGCGGGCTGGTGATCGCCACCGACCAGGAGTCCGCGCGCGCCTACGCGAAGATCCTCAAGGACATCAGCGGCCACAAGGTGACCGTCGTGCTCTCCGACGAGAAGGCCGCGTCCAAGCGCATCGATGCCTTCACGCACTCCGAGGACCGCTGGATGGTCGCGGTGCGCATGGTGTCCGAGGGCGTGGACGTGCCGCGGCTCGCGGTGGGCGTCTACGCGACGACGATCTCGACGCCGCTGTTCTTCGCGCAGGCGGTGGGCCGTTTCGTCAGGTCCCGCAGGCGTGGCGAGACCGCGTCCGTCTTCGTGCCGACCATCCCGATGCTGCTCGACTTCGCCAACGAGATGGAGGTCGAGCGGGACCACGTCCTGGACAAGCCCAAGAAGGCCGGCGACGAGGAGAATCCGTTCGCCGAGGAGGATCAGCTGCTGGCCGACGCCGAGAAGCTGGAGGACGAGGAGACCGAGGAGCAGCTGCCCTTCGAGGCGCTGGAGTCCGACGCCGTCTTCGACCGGGTGCTGTACGACGGCGCCGAGTTCGGCATGCAGGCGCACCCGGGGAGCGAGGAGGAGCAGGACTACCTCGGCATCCCGGGACTGCTGGAGCCCGACCAGGTGCAGATGCTGCTGCAGAAGCGGCAGACCCGGCAGATCGCGCACAGCCGGCAGAAGCCCGCGGACCAGGCCGACCTCATCGAGCTGCCGGCCGAGCGGCGCCCCATCGTCACGCACAAGCAGCTGCTGGAGCTGCGCAAGTCGCTGAACACGCTGGTGTCGGCGTACACCCACCAGAGCGGCAAGCCGCACGGCGTCATCCACAACGAGCTGCGCCGGGTGTGCGGTGGCCCGCCGAGCGCCGAGGCGACGGCCGGGCAGCTGAACGAGCGGATCAAGAAGGTCCGGGAGTGGGCCACGAAGATGCGCTGAGCGCCGCCGCGAACGGTCCCCGGAAGGCGCGCCTTCCGGGGACCGTTGTGCTCACCCGGCCGCTGTCACCAGGTGAAGGCCGACGACTGGGCCGTCGTCGCCGTGCAGTAGACCGTCGCCACGGTGGGCGACGAGGTCACGATCTTCAGTGACCAGTTGGTGGCGCTCGGAGTCCCGGTCAGCACCAGCGAATCGGTGGTGTTGCCGGTCGCGATGGTGCCCGAACTCAGCGACAGCGGGCCCAGGGTGATCGGGTTGCCGCCGGACATCGCCGGGTTGAGCTTCGCGGAGAACTGCACCTCACTGGTGACGCCGCCGGCGGTCTTGTTGACCTTCAGCGTCGTCGTGATGCTGTTCGGGTTGGCGCTGGAGCCGACCGGCATCGTGATCGCGGTGGAAGTGAGTTTGATCTTCTTGACGCCGCCGGTGTCGGTGGCCGTCAGGGTGCCCAGTCCGCTGCCCCACGTACCGCAGTTGTAGGTGGCGGTCGCGGTGCCCGGGGCAACGGCGAACGACGAGGTGGACAGGGCGAGGGTCGCCGTGACCGCCCCGACCGTGCCGAGAACGGCCAGGCCGACCAGTCTGGAACGTGCCATGTGGTTGGTGCTCCTTTCGGTGGATGGAGCGCCGGGCGCATGCCGAATTCAAGGTTTCCCAACCAAAGAAGTATCGCCAGGGCATTACGTCCGTCGCTGTTCCGCCGCCCCATCGACGGGGGCGTGCGGTGCCGGGCCCGGCATACTGAGTCGTAGTGAAACCATGATCTCCAGAACAGTCAACACATATGCGGGACAATTTTTCCGTGGCGTAAAGCGGAGGCTTCCGCAGTGTTTCCCGGTGATCGCTTCGAGTACTTCTCGACTTGTTCCTGAGATTGGCGGAGATCCCTTCCATTGCTTCTCTTGACTTCTTCGGTCCTGGACCTCTCAATGTCCTGAATCATTCGACCGAGCCATCGCACTCCTGCCACTCCGGCTCCTCCCGGCGTCATGCCGTGCCGCCTCCGGTGAGGCCGGGGCGGTGGCCACCGTCACGAGGAGTCAGGTGTCCCGACAACGAAGATGCGTACCGCACCGGTTGGCCGCGGGCGCGGCCGGGCTCGTCCTGGTGCTGACCGGCGGGGGAGCGGCCCAGGCCCTGATCGTTTCGCCCTCGGGAACGGTCGGCCCGGTCGTGCACTGTGTGCTGCCGCTCGGTCAGGGTGAGGCCACCGGGCCGCAGGACATGACCGTCGAACTCAGCCCGTCCACCGTGCTCCCGGGCGGCAAGGTGCACGCCAAGGTCACGCTCGGGCCGGGCCCCGCCCTCAGCCCGATCTCCATCACCCAGGTGCCGACCACGCCCAACCTCGACCTGGCCCTGTCCGGCGGCGCCACCGGGACCGTCACCGTCACCGGCCCCGAGGTGCCGGTGGACGTCGAGGCCGGAAAGCCCACGGTCATCCCGCCGTTCGAGGGCGACTTCTTCGTCCCGCAGAACGCCTCGGGCCCGGTCGACTTCACCCCGCTGCGCAATCTGACCAGGACCAAGGTGCTCGGCGGGACCTATGAGACCCCCTGCGACGTGGTCAGCGGCAGCGGCAGCATCGGCACGGTCGACGTGCAGGGCTCCGGCGGCACGCCGGCCAGCCTTGTCGCGCCGACCGGGGCGGTCCGGCCCAACACCCCGGTCGCGCTGACCGGTTCCGACTGGACACCGGGCGGCACCGCCGTCCCCTCGCTGTGCTCCGCCGCCGGCACCGGCTGCGACCCGGCGAAGTTCTCCGCGAACGCGCTGACCATCGGTTCCACCGGCGCGCTGGCCGGGACGGCGACCCTGGCCCCGGCCACCGACGTCCCGGACGGCGACTACCTGGTCAAGGTCAACGACGGCACGAAGGAGGCCACCGCGCCGCTGACGGTCAAGGCCGTGGCGGCGGGCGAGCGGGAGTTCACGCTGTCGAGCAGCAGCGGACCGGTCGGCAGCGTCATCACCATCACCGGCCGGAACTACCGGCCGGACCAGTGGATCAACATCGTCGGCCTCAACGCCGACGGCGCGACCCTGGACGACACCGCCGTCTATCCGCAGAGCACTCCGGACGGCACGTTCTCCACCGAGTTCACCGTCAGCGACCCCACCCTGGTCGCGGTCCGGGCGGACGAGGGCGGCGACCCGGCGACCGTCAGGACGCAGCCGTTCACCGTCACCACCGGCGGCGGAGGCGGCACCACCACCGGCAGTCAGACACTGCGGACCGCGGTGCTGCCGGGCCTGCTGTCGATGACCCAGGCGGGCGACACCGTCCAGTTCGGGTCGGTCCAGCTCGACGGTGACCCGCACACGTTGAACAGCGCGCTGAACAAGGTCACGGTGCACGACGCCCGCGGCGTCAACACGGGCTGGTCGCTGACCGGCACCATGACCGCCTTCACCAGCGGCTCCGGAGCCACCATCCCGGCCGACGCGGTCGGCTGGGTGCCGGTGTGCACGGCGCAGCCGGGCAGTGTCGGCACTCCGGTGGCGGGCTCGCCCGCGCAGCTGGGCAGCGCGGCCGCGACGTTGTGCGGTCTCGCGCCCGACGGGTCCCGCCAGTTCACCGGCGGGAACTTCGACGCCGACGCGGCTCTCACGCTCCAGGTCCCGGGGACGGCCCGGCCGGGCGACTACAGCGCGACGCTCACGCTGACGCTGTTGTGAACCGAGCTCCGAATTGATCGTTCCGCTGGACTTCCGGCCGGTACCCGCAGCTTCGGGTACCGGCCGGATGTCTATTCAGGAAACAAGATCTGACGCCTCATCAGGTACTTCTCCGGCGCCTATTGACTTATGAAGGTCGCACCCTCTCAATGTGCCGTGAATTAGCGGAATGACATCCCCCGATCTTGTTTCGAAGAATGGGAGTCACGTGTTCTTGCGACCAGGACCATTGGCACATCGATTGATGTCAGGATCTGCGGCACTCGCCCTCGCTCTGACCGGAGCCGGACTGGCTCTCGCACCGGCCGCCCACGCCGGGACGATCACTCCCACGGTGCACTGTTCGCTGCCGGCCGGCCAGGGTGAGGCGACCGGCCCGCAGACCATGACCGTCGACCTCACCCCCTCCGTCGTCGACCCCGGCGGCAGCGTGCACGCCAAGGTCACCCTCGGCGGGAGCCCGGCGACCAGCGGTATCGCGTTGAGCAATGTGCCGACCACCCCCAGCATCGACCTCGCCATGTCCGGCGGTGCCACGGGCACGGTCACCGTCCGCGGCCCCGAGATCACCATGGACATCCCCGCCAACACGCCGATTCTGATCCCGCCCTACGAGGGCGACTTCCTCATCCCGGTCAACGCCGCCGGACCGATCACGTTCAGCGTGGTCCGCACCCTGACCCAGACCAAGGTGCTCGGCGGTACCTACCAGACCCCCTGCGACGTCACCGCGAACGGCGGCAGCGTCGGCACGGTGACCGCCCAGGGCACCGCCGGCGTCCCGGCCACCCTCCACGCGCCCGCCACGCCCGTCCGCCCCAGCACCCCGGTGGCGCTCACCGGTGACCTGTGGACGCCCGGCGGCACCCCCGTCGCGTCGCTGTGCGACACCGCGGGCGGCGGCTGCGACCCGGCGAAGTTCGCCTCCAGCACCCTGGCGATCGGCGCCAACAAGCAGCTGACGGGCTCCGCGACGCTCTCCGACGCCAACTCGGTGCCGGACGGCAATTACCTCGTCAAGGTCAACGACGGGACCAAGGAGGCCACCGCGCCGCTGACGGTCAAGGCCTTCGTGCCCACCGGCCCACGGGCGTTCACGCTCTCGCGGAGCCAGGGCCCGGTCGGCAGCGTCATCACCGTCTCCGGCACCAACTACCGGCAGGACCAGTGGATCAACACCGTCGGCCTCGACGCCGACGGGCAGACCCTGGACGACACCGCGGTGTACGTGCAGACCACCGCCGACGGCACCTTCTCGGTGGACTTCACCGTCAGCGACCCGGCGCTGGCCGCCGTACGGACCGACGAGGCCGGCGACCCCGCCACCACGCTCACCCGGCCGTTCACCGTCGTGGCGGCCGCCGCCACGCTCGGCACGGGCACCGGCAAGGTCAAGCCCGGCGGGACCGTCACCGTCTCCGGAACCGGCTGGCCGGCCGGCGCCGCCGCGACCGCCTCGCTGTGCAACGCCGACGGCACCGGCTGCGCCGCGAGCCGCATCGCCGCGAAGTCCCTGACGATCGCCGCCGACGGGACCCTGCACGGGACGGTCACCGTCGCGTCCTCGGTCGCCCCGGCCGCCTATCTGCTCAGGGTCGAGGCGGGCGGGGTCTCACAGACCGGCGCGCTGACGGTGGCGAAGTACTTCATCGTCCTCAGCCCCTCCAGCGGCCCCAAGGGCACCCAGGTGACCGTCGTCGGCCAGGGCTTCGCCCCGGTCTGCACGGTGGTGATCTCCGGGCTGAAGGCGAACGGGTCGCAGACCTCCGACATCCCCAGGACCAAGGTCGTCGGCCTCGACGGCGCGTTCTCCCAGACCTTCACGGTCAAGGACGCCGCCACGGTCGCCCTCCAGGTCAAGGAGGTGCTGGTCAATCCGCGGATCGCGATGGCCGCCTTCACCGTCGACGACAGCATCCCGCCGCCCTCCGCCGGCTTCGCGCTCTCCCCGGACTCCGGCCCGCTCGGCACCGTGGTCCAGGTCACAGGCCAGGGCTTCGCGCCGGTCGCCACGGTGGCGGTGACCGGACGCCGGGCGGACGGCTCGCAGACGTCCGACGGTTCCGTCCTCCGCGTCATCGGCCTGGACGGCAGCTACGCGCTCAACTTCACGGTGCACGACCCGACGACCGTCGCCCTCAAGGCCTGTGAGGTGCTCGTCGACGGCAGAACCGTGCAGCGCACCTTCACCGTGACCTGACGGGAGAGGCCCGGAGGAACGGAAGAACCGCAGGCGGCGCGGCCCCGGAACCGGGACCGCGCCGCCTTCGTCATAGGCCCGTGAGCTTAAAGAGCGGGTCAGGAGTTCTCCTCGGTGTGACCGGATTGTGGACGACCCCTTCCGCTCAGCGGTACTCGGTCGCTACCGTGCCCGTCACGCACGCGCCGTGGCAGAGCAGCCGCGGAGCGCAGCCGGTACCACCGCGACCGGCGGCCTCTCCGCGCGCTGCCGCGGGACCGGCAGTGCGTCCCGCCGTGAGATGAGCCGCCACTCATATGAGGAGGGGGCGTCGTGACCGCGGAGACATCTCAGACGCTCGACAGAGGACTGCGGGTCCTCAAGCTATTGGCCGACACCGACCACGGGCTCACCGTTACCGAGCTCGCCACCAAGCTGGGGGTCAACCGCACTGTCGTCTACCGCCTGCTGGCCACCCTGGAGCAGCACGCACTGGTACGGCGTGACCTCGGCGGGCGGGCCCGCGTCGGGCTCGGCGTGCTGGGGCTCGCCCACCAGGTGCATCCGCTGCTGCGGGAGGCGGCACTGCCGGCCCTGAGGTCACTCGCCGAGGACATCGGTGCCACCGCGCACCTGACCCTCGTCGACGGCAGCGAGGCGCTGGCCGTGGCGGTGGTCGAACCGACCTGGACCGACTACCACGTCGCCTACCGCACCGGTTTCCGGCATCCGCTGGACCGGGGCGCGGCGGGCCGGGCCATCCTGGCCGGCCGCGGCGTCCTGCCGCACGCACCCGGGCAGGAACAGAACGGCGCAGAGCCGGGGGAGGGGCGCACCGAGCCGGTCCGCTACGTCCTCACCCACGGCGAACTGGAGGCCGGCGCCAGCGGCGCCGCCGCCCCGCTCATCGGGGTGACCGGTATAGAGGGCAGCGTGGGCGTGGTGATGCTCGCCGAGGCGGTGCCCGAGCGGGTCGGCCCCAGGGTGGTGGAAGCGGCCACGGAGGTCGCCGACGCGCTGCGCTAGGCCACGGTCCGCCGCGTGGCGGACGGGGCACCCGGCCGGGGTGCCCCGCCCGTCACGGCGGTGGACTACATTCTCTGCATGCCCGCAGTCTCCCGCCGTGCCCGAGTCCTTGCCCTTTGCGCGATGCTGGTGGCAGCGCTGCTGGCCGTCGCGGCGCTCGCCCCGCTCCCGGTGTCGATCGTGGTGCCCGGGATGACGGCGGACGTGCTCGGCGCGGACAAGGGCCGTCAGGTGATCACCGTCACCGGCACTCCGACCCGGACCACCAGCGGGCAGCTGCGGATGACCACGATCGCCGCGACCCAGCCGGACGCGTCGGTCCACCTCCCCGATGTGCTCAGGGCCTGGTTCGCGACCGACCAGGCGGCGATGCCGCGCGGCGCGGTCTATCCCGGCGGCGGCTCGGTCCAGGAGATCGAGCAGCACAACGCACAGGAGATGACCGACTCGCAGGACGCGGCGACCGGGGCGGCGCTCAGGCACCTCGGGCTGTCCCCCGCGAAGGTCAAGGTCGAGCTGCACCTCGCGGACGTCGGCGGACCGAGCGCCGGGCTGATGTTCAGCCTCGGCATCATCGACAAGATCGACGGGAACGGCCGCGGTGGTGACCTGACCGGTGGCCGCACCGTCGCCGGTACCGGCACCATCACCGCCGACGGCAAGGTCGGCGCGGTCGGCGGCGTACCGCTGAAGGAGCGGGCCGCCAAGCGCGACGGCGCCACCGTCTTCCTGGTCCCCAAGGGCGAGTGCTCCGACGCCGCCGCCGAGCTGCCCGCCGGGCTCCGGCTGGTGCCGGTCACCGACCTGGAGGGCGCCCTGGCGGCCCTGGCCGCGATCAACACCGGCGGCAGGGTCCCCAGCTGCTGACCTCCTGCTGACCCACGGATCCGTGGGTCGGGCCGCTCAGCCCTTCTTGATGAAGCCCTCCTGGATCATCCAGTCCTTGGCGACGTCGTGCGGGTCCTGGCCGTCCACGTCCACCAGCGCGTTCAGCTGCTGGGCGATCTGTGTCGTCAGCCGCTTGCTGATGGGGTCCAGCAGTCCGGCGATGGCCGGGTACTTGTGGAAGGTCTTGCTGTTGAGCTCGGGCGCCGCGTTGTAGTTCGGGAAGAAGTGCTTGTTGTCCGCCATCGTGTCCAGGTCCATGGCCTTGATCCGCCCGTCGGTGGTGAAGGCCTCACCGAGCAGGCAGGTGCCCTTGGCCACCTGGGTATAGACGATGCCGGCGTCCATCTTCTGGATGTTGGAGGCCGGGATGTGCATCCCGTACGCCTTCTCCATGCCGAGCAGCCCGTCGTCCCGCGAGGCGAACTCGTTCTCCACGCACACGGTCACCGCCGAGGGGTCGGAGTTCGAGAGGGCGGCCACGTCGGAGAGCGTCTTGAGGTGGTACTTGGCGTTGTTCGCCTGGTTGATGGCGAGCGTGTACGTGTTGTCGAGGGAGGACGGCGGCAGCCAGGTGACGCCGTTCCTGACGTCCTCGTCGCGCACCGCCCGCCACTGCGCCAGCGGGTCGGTGATCGGCTTGTCGTGGCCGAGATAGGTGATCCAGGCGGTGCCGGTGTACTCGTACATCGCGTCCGCCTCACCGGACTTGATGGCCTCGCGGGCACCGATCGACCCCTGGATGTTGGTGCGGTCCAGCACCTCGGCGCCCGCAGCCTTGAAGGCCAGGCCGATCATCGAGCCGAGGATGATCTGCTCGCTGAAGTTCTTCGAGGTGACGATGAGCGAGGCGCCCTTGAGGGGCAGTCCCTGGCCGATGGAACCCGGGACCACGTCGTCCACCAGGGGGCTGCCGCTCTTGAGGCCGCAACCGCTGAGCGCGGCCGTCGCGACGAGCAGCCCGCAGCCCGCCGTCGCCAGGGTGCGTCCGTACCTCATGACCCCACCTCCAGGCCGCGCGGCCGCATCAGCTGTTCGGCGACGGAGGCGATCCAGTCCACGGCCAGCGCCAGCAGCACCGTCAGGATGGAGCCGAGCACCAGCACCGGCATCCGCTGGGTCTGGATGCCGGTGGTGATCAGGTCGCCGAGGCCGCCACCACCGCCGAAGGTGGCCAGCGTGGACGTGCCGACGTTGAGGACCAGCGCGGTGCGCACCCCGGCCAGGATCAGCGGTACGGCGAGCGGCAGTTCCACCTTGGACAGGACGCCGACCGCCGACATCCCGATGCCGCGCGCCGACTCGACGAGCGTCGGGTCGATGCTCCGCAGACCGGCCATGGTGTTGGACAGCACCGGCAGCACGGCGTAGGCCACCATGCCGATGATCGCGGTGCGCGGACCGATGCCCAGCCAGATGACGAGCAGCGCCAGCAGACCGATCGCCGGGGTCGCCTGGCCGATGTTGGCCAGCGCGGTGACGAACGGGGTGGCCTTGCGCAACTGCCGCCGGGTCAGCGCGATGCCGACCGGGATGGCGATGATCAGCACCCAGAACGTGGAGTACGCGGTGAGCTTGACGCTCTGCCAGAACCGCAGCTGGACGGTGTCGCCGGCCAGCGCGTTGTGCGCGATCGAGTCGAGGTCGGCGTTGCTGATCCACAGATAGGTGGCGCCCAGCGCGGCGCCCAGCACCAGCGGGGTGATCACCAGCTTGGGCCAGCGCAGCCGGCGCTCGGGCGCCTCGTGCGGCAGCGGACCGGTGCCCGTCCCGACGGCCCCGGCCACCCCGTCGTCCTCGGCCGCCTCCGGGTCGTCACGGAAGGCCCGCCCGCGCACCTCGTGCTCGCCCGGCGGGCGTTCGGGGCGGCGCGCGCTCATGCGTCCGCCCTCTTCGGTCCCTCCGGGGGAGCGGCCTCCGCACCCTCCTGCTCCAGCCGCGTCTGCTGCCTGCGCAGCTCCTCCAGCTCGTGCCGGTGCTCGATGGCGGTGAGCCGGTCGGCCTCCAGCATCTCGTGGACGGAGTTCATCAGCGTCTCCATGTCCACGACGCCGATGAACTCGCCGCGCCGGCCGGTCACCGCGACCCGGCCGCCGCTGTCGGTGAGCACCGCCTCCAGCGCGTCGCGCAGCGTCGCGTCCCGCGTCACCGTGTCGTGCACGAGGGTGCCGGCCCGCGCCAGGGACCCCTTGGCGCGCATCAGGTCGCCGCGCCGCAGCCACTTGTACGGGCGGCCGCGCTTGTCCAGCAGCAGCAGTTCGTTGGTGGTGGCGTCACGCAGCCGGTCGAAGATGGCCTGCAGCGGGTCGTCGACCGTCACGGTGGGGAACTCCGCGATCCCCACGTCCCGCACCCGGGTGAGGTTCAGCCGCTTGAGGGCCGCGCCCGCGCCGACGAAGCCGGAGACGAAGTCGTCCGTCGGGTTGGTGAGGATCGCCTCGGGGGTATCGAACTGGGCGATGTGCGAGTGTTCGCGCAGCACCGCGATGCGGTCGCCGAGCTTGATGGCCTCGTCGAAGTCATGGGTGACGAAGACGATCGTCTTGTGCAGTTCGTGCTGCAGCCGGATCAGTTCGTCCTGCAGATGGTCGCGGGTGATCGGGTCGACGGCGCCGAACGGCTCGTCCATCAGCAGCACCGGCGGATCGGCCGCCAGGGCGCGCGCGACCCCGACCCGCTGCTGCTGCCCGCCGGACAGCTGGCGCGGGTAGCGGCCGTGGAACTCGCGCGGGTCCAGCCCCACCAGGTCGAGCATCTCCTCGACGCGGTCCTTCACCCGGGACTTCGACCAGCCCACCATCTTGGGGACCAGCGCCACGTTCTCGGCGACCGTCATGTGCGGGAAGAGCCCGGAGGACTGGATCGCGTAGCCGATCTTGCGGCGCAGTTTGACCGGGTCCATGTCGGTGACGTCCTCGTCGCCGATCCGGATCCGCCCCGAGGTCGGCTCGATCAGCCGGTTGATCATCTTCAGGGTGGTCGACTTGCCGCAGCCGGACGGGCCGACGAACACGACGGTCTCGCCCGCCTTGATCTCCATGCTGACGCTGTCCACCGCCGGTTCGGCGCTGCCGGGATAGCGCTTGGTCAGGTTCTCCAGCTGGATGGTGGCACCAGCCACCGAGGCGCCGGACGCCGGTGACCGATCGGACGGTTCAGACACGGATCCCCCTCGGGATGGTCATACGGCCCACGACGATGTACGCGGCGTCGAAGAGCAGCGCCAGGACGACGATGCCGAGCGTGCCGGCGAGCACCTGGTTGAGGGCGTTGGCACTGCCCAGCGACGCGATACCGCGGAAGATCTCGTTGCCGAGCCCGGGGCCGGACGCGTACGCGGCGATCGCCGCGATGCCCATCAGCATCTGCGTGGAGACGCGGATGCCGGTCAGGATCGGCGGCCAGGCCAGCGGCAGTTCCACCTTGGCCAGCCGGGCGAAGCGCGACATCCCGATGCCCTTGGCCGCGTCCACCAGTGTGGGGTCGACGCCGCGCAGCCCGACGATGGCGTTGCGCACGATCGGCAGCAGCCCGTACAGCGTCAGCGCGGTGACGGTCGGCGGGACGCCGAGGCCCAGCACCGGGATCAGCAGACCGATCAGTGCCAGCGACGGGATGGTGAGGATGGTCGAGGTCGCGGTGACGGCCAGATTGCCCGCCCACTCGCTGCGGTACGTCAGGACGCCGAGCACGACGCCGATGACGGTGGCCAGCACCATGCACTGGAAGACGGCGCTGGCGTGCTGGAAGGCGTCGGTCAGCAACTGCTGGTGCCGGTTGCCGAGGTAGCTCCAGAAACTCACCGTCCGGCTCCCTCCTGCTCGTACCGCGGGGTTCCGCCCGTCCCGTCACCTCACGGGCGGTCACGTCACGGGCGGTCCTCCGCTGCCTGTTCGACCAGCGGGATGATCCGGAGTGGCACCGGATTTTCCATGACGATCGCCGTGGAGGCCCGCATGATGCCATCAAAGCCCACAACCCGGTCGATCACCCGTTGAAGATCCGCGTTCGAACGGGCCACCAGCCGGCAGAGCATGTCGCCCTGGCCGGTCGTGGTGTGCAGCTCCAGCACCTCGGGCACGCCCGCCAAGTGGGCGCGGACGTCCACGCCTTGGCCCTGCTTGATCTCCAGCGTCGCGAAAGCCGTCACCGGATAGCCGAGCGCGGCCGGATCCACCTGCGGCCCGAACCCCCGGATCACCCCATTGGCCCGCAGCCGGTCCAGCCGGGCCTGCGCCGTCCCGCGGGCCACACCCAGCCGCCTGGACGCCTCCAGCATCCCGATTCTCGGCTCATCGGCGAGCAGCTTGATCAGCTGCCCGTCCAGCACATCGATCCCCATGACTACCGCCTCCGATGGTCAGACTGCACAGATTGACCCATGATTCCGGCGCTTCACTGTGCTCATTGTCCAGTGAAATCGGCAACTATTGCGCACTCTGGTCCGCAGGGCGACGCTTTTGACATGACTGAGACGACTGAGACGCAGCAGACCGCCGAAGCCCAGCAGAAGGACCTGTTCCCGGTGAAGGGCATGGACGCCGTCGTCTTCGCCGTGGGCAACGCCAAGCAGGCCGCGCACTACTACTCGACCGCCTTCGGGATGAAGCGCGTCGCCTACTCCGGCCCGGAGAACGGCAGCCGCGAGACCGCGTCGTACGTGCTGGAGTCCGGCGGCGCCCGCTTCGTCTTCACCTCGGTCGTCAGGACCGCCACCGAGCGCGGCAAGTTCCTCGAGGCGCATGTCGCCGAGCACGGCGACGGCGTCATCGACCTCGCCATCGAGGTACCGGACGCCCGCGCCGCCTACGCCTACGCCGTCGAGCACGGCGCCACAGGGCTGGAGGAGCCGCACGAGCTGACGGACGAGCACGGCACCGTCGTCCTCGCCGCGATCGCCACGTACGGCCAGACCCGCCACACCCTCGTCGACCGCTCCGGCTACACCGGCCCGTACCTGCCGGGCTACGCAGCCGCCGACCCGATCGTCGAGCCGGGTACCCGCCGCTTCCAGGCGATCGACCACTGCGTCGGCAACGTCGAGCTCGGCAAGATGAACGAGTGGGTGGCGTTCTACAACCGCGTCATGGGCTTCACCAACATGAAGGAGTTCGTGGGCGACGACATCGCCACCGAGTACTCCGCGCTCATGTCCAAGGTCGTCGCCGACGGCACCCGGAAGGTGAAGTTCCCGCTCAACGAGCCGGCCATCGCCAAGAAGAAGTCCCAGATCGACGAGTACCTTGAGTTCTACGGCGGCCCCGGCGTCCAGCACATCGCCCTCGCCACCAACGACATCGTCGCGACCGTGCGGGCCATGCGCGCCGCCGGCGTCGAGTTCCTCAACACCCCGGACTCGTACTACGACACCCTCGGCGAGTGGGCCGGCGAGACCCGCGTCCCCGTCGAGACCCTCCGTGAGCTGAAGATCCTGGTCGACCGCGACGAGGACGGCTACCTGCTGCAGATCTTCACCAAGCCGGTCCAGGACCGGCCGACCGTCTTCTTCGAGATGATCGAGCGGCACGGCTCCATGGGCTTCGGCAAGGGCAACTTCAAGGCCCTCTTCGAGGCGATCGAGCGCGAGCAGGAGCTGCGCGGCAACCTCTGAGCGATACGGGTACGCCGACGGGCCGTGCCGGGGCGGCAGAGCTTCCCCGGCCGCGGCCCGGGTGCCAGTCTGGAACCATGCGCGAACTGATCGAACGACTGCACGAGGGACTGCCGGCGGAGGCGGTCCTCACGGACCGGGACGTCACCGCCTCGTACGCCCATGACATGGCGAGCTTCTCCGAGGCGGGCACTCCGGCGGTGGTGGTGCTGCCCCGCACCGTCGAGCAGGTGCAGCACGTGATGCGCACCGCGACCGCGCTGCGGGTGCCTGTGGTCCCGCAGGGCGCGCGCACCGGTCTGTCGGGTGCGGCGAACGCGTCGGACGGCTGCATCGTGCTGTCGCTGGTCAAGATGGACCGGATCCTGGAGATCGACCCGGTCGACCGGGTCGCCGTCGTGGAACCCGGTGTCGTCAACGCCGTGCTGTCGCGCGCGGTCGCCGAGCAGGGCCTGTACTACCCGCCCGATCCGTCGAGCTGGGAGCAGTGCACCATCGGCGGCAACATCGGCACCGGAGCCGGCGGGCTGTGCTGTGTGAAGTACGGCGTCACCGCCGAGTACGTGCTGGGACTGGAGGTCGTGCTCGCCGACGGCCGACTGCTGAACACCGGCCGCCGCACCGCCAAGGGCGTCGCGGGCTACGACCTGACCCGGCTCTTCGTCGGCGCCGAGGGCACGCTGGGCATCGTCGTGCGGGCGGTGCTCGCGCTGCGGCCCGCCCCGCCGCGGCAGCTCGTCCTCGCGGCGGAATTCCCGTCCGCGGCGGCAGCGTGCGCCGCGGTCTGCGAGATCATGGCCCGCGGCCACGCCCCCTCGCTGCTGGAACTGATGGACACCACCACCATCCGGGCGGTCAACGACCTGGCCCACATGGGGCTGCCGGAGACCACCGAAGCGCTGCTGCTGGCCGCGTTCGACACTCCCGACCCCGCCGCGGACCTCGCGGCGGTCGGTGAGCTCTGCACGGCCGCCGGCGCCACGCAGGTCGTCCCGGCGGAGGACGCCGCCGAGTCCGAGCTGCTGCTGCAGGCCCGCCGGCTGGCCCTCGTCGCCCTGGAACGGGTCGGCACGGCGACGATGATCGACGACGTGTGCGTGCCGCGCACCAAGCTCGCACCGATGATCGAGGGCGTCGCCGCCATCGCACAGAAGTACGAGCTGACCATCGGCCTGTGCGCGCACGCGGGCGACGGCAACACCCACCCCATCGTCTGCTTCGACGGAGCGGACGAGGACGAATCGGCGCGCGCCCGTGAGTCCTTCGACGAGATCATGGCGCTGGGCCTGGCCCTCGGCGGGACGATCACCGGCGAGCACGGCGTCGGCCTGCTGAAGAAGGACTGGCTGGCCCGGGAACTCGGCCCGGTGGGCGTGGAGTTGCAGCGCGGCGTACGACAGGTCTTCGACCCGCTCGGCCTGCTCAACCCGGGCAAGCTCTTCTGAACCCCCGCGTTCCCCCGCGCCCTCACCCCTCGGGCGACTCGTCCGTCACCGTCCATGGATCGCGCAGCCACAACTCGTCCCGGGTCGTCGGGGCCAGCAGCTCGTTCAGCCCGTCGTCCATGCCGAGCTGCTCGTGCTCGGTCCCCGGCGGCACGGCGCGCAGGGTGCGCTCCAGCCAGGACGCCACCGGCGAGGACGGCGCCTCCAGCAGCGCGTTGCCGTCCGGGGAGCTCAGCGCCATACAGATCACGCTGCGCCCGTTGACCTTCGTCGGCCAGATGCGCACGTCCCCGTGCCCGCACGGCCGGAACACCCCTTCCACCAGCAGTTCGCGGGCGAACGTCCAGTTCACCGGGGCGTCCGAGCCGACATGGAAGGTGATGTGCACAGCAAAGGGATCATCTGTGCGATAGGCCAGCCGGGCCGGTACCGGAATACTGCGCTCCGGCGACAGCACCAGGTTCAGTTCCAGTTCGCGTTCCACCACGGTCTGCATCAGGTCGTCGTCCTTTCCTTGGCGGGCGGCCCCTTGCGGTGTTGCGCAGCGGGTGCTGCGCGGGGCCCGCACCAGGAGAGAGCGCATACAACCCCAACCATTACGCGACTTCTCCGAATCGCGGTGAAAATTACGGAAGGCCCCGCGCGGGTCCCTCCCACCCGGTAAGGGTGTGTGGTGTGCGGTACCGCGGACCCGGCGGGTCCGCCTGTCTGGTAGATGTGGTCATTGCACTCCCCTGGCCGAATAGATACGGACCTCACGAACCATGAGCTCACCCTCCACTGGCTCCTCCGGTTCCTCCGGTTCCCCCGTTCCGGGGTACTACCCGGATCCGTCGATCCCGGGCTACATCCGGTACTGGAACGGAGCCGCCTGGGTGCCGGGCACCAGCCGTCCCGCACCGCGGCCCGGCGAGGAGCTCGCCCCGCCGCCGGGGCAGGACGCCGGCGGCTGGGGAACGCCCGGCCCGCCGGCCCCCGCGCCGGCCTCCGGCGGCGGTACGGGCATGCCCGCCGTCGAGGAGTCGGGCGTCATGTTCTTCGACGAGGACCCGGTGCGGACCGCGGAACCGGCGGCGTCCGACGGGCGTGGCGCGGCCGCCGCCCCCGTCTGGTCGGCGACGCCGGCCGTCGAGCCGCCCCGCACCACCTGGGGCGGCGGGGAGCCGCAACCGCGTCCGGAGCGGGCCGCCCCGGACGCCAACCTGCCCGCCACGCGCGGCGCGTCGGCCGGCACTCCTGCGACCGGCACTCCGGCCACCGGTACCCCCGCCGCCGGGACCCCGTGGGGCACCCCGCCGCGGCAGTCGCAGCCGCAGCCGCAGACACCGGACCATCCGCAGCCGCAGCCGCACATGCCGCGACAGTCGCAACAGCCGCAGACCCCGCAGCAGTCGCAGCCCGCCGCGGGCGAGGGCACGGACGGGCGGCGCGCCGGTTCCGCGCCCCTCGCCCAGGCCGCGCAGATCGGAAGAGCACAC
>NZ_JAAGLX010000079.1:0-21156 GCF_010548325.1 Streptomyces sp. SID13666
CCGCACCGGGCGGAAGGGATTCACGGTGCCGGGGCACGTCGGCGCGGGGCCGGCGTGCGGCGAGCCGGAGACCGCCGATCCCGCACGGCTGGCCGGCTGGGCCGCCGCGCTGCGGCACCACGGCTTCCTGGCCGCAGGAGGCGGCGAAGCCGGCGGGCCGGCCATGTTCGCCCACCCGCTGCTGCGCGACGCGGTGCTGCACACCCTGCCCCGCGAACGCCGGGACGCGGCGCACCGCACCGCGGCCCGGCTGCTGCACGAGCGCGGCGACCGGGCCGGCGCCGTCGCCGGGCATCTGCTGCCGGTCCCGCCGGTCGGCGAGGCGTGGGCGGCCGATGTGCTGCTCGCCGCCGCGCAGGAGACCCGCTCGGAACCGGCGGGCGTTCCGCGGGCCGTCGCCCACTTGCGCCGGGCGCTGGACGAGCCTCTCACCACCGAGCGGCGCGGCAGCGTGCTCACCGAACTGGGCTGCCTGGAGGTCCGGATCGACCGGGCGGCGGGGGTCCGGCGGCTCGCCGAGGCGCTGCGCGTGCAGCAGGACGGGCACGGCCGGGTGCGGGTGGCCAGCGCGCTGGGCACGGCGCTCGCCGCGCACGGCGAGGTGCCCGCGGCCATCGCCGTGCTGCGCGAACTCGCCGACGGCTTCGCCGGCCGCCCCGACCTGCTGAGCGCGGTGCAGGCGGCGACCGCGCTCATCGCCTCGCACGACGGGGAGAGCTGGCGGCAGATGATCTCCGAACTGCTGCGGCTGCGGCATCTCGGCGACCCGGACCCGATGGCCGAGATGATGCTCACCGAGTACGAGTCGGCCGCCGGGCTGCTCTCGGCGGAACAGGCCTGGGAGCAGGTGCGTCCGCTGCTCGCGCACGGCTCGGTGGACCCGCTGCTGGAGCCGTACGTCCTGGGGTCGGTCGCCACCGTCGCGCAGTGGGCCGACCTGCTGGACGAGGCGGAACGGTACGCCGCCCGGATCCCGCTCGGCGAGCCGGTGCTGCATCCGGGCCATGAGTGCCTGGTGAGCGTGCGGGCCGAGGCCGCCGTCATGCGGGGGGACTTCGCGCGGCTCGTCGACGACCAGGACCCCGCCGCCAATGTGCACGTCGGCGCCCAGACCATGATCGCGCTCACCGAACTCGACCGGCTGGACGAGGCGGCCGGGCTCGCCGGGAAGCTCGCGGGCCGCGGTCCCGACAACTCCTGGCAGTGGTGCGAGTTCCTGTACGCGCGCGGTCTGCTGCGGGCTGCGCGGGGTGATGACGGGGGCGCGCTGGAGGACCTCACCGATTGCGGCCGGCGGCAGGTCGCCCGCGGTGTGGTGAGCCCGGTCGTCACCGCCTGGCGCTCGGCGGCCGCCGACAGTCTGGTGCGGACCGGCCGGGCCGGCGAGGCGGTGCCGCTCGCCGCCGAGGAGCTGCGGCTGGCCAGGATCTGGGGCACGGCCCGTACCGAGGGTCGCGCCCTGCGCGCGCTCGGCTCGGCCACCGGCGGCCGGCGCGGCATCGAACTGCTCGAGGAGGCCGTCACCCGGCTGCGCGAGGAGCCGGCCGCCGAGCCGGAACTGATCGCCGCGCAGCTCGGCCTGGGCCGCTCCCTCACCGCCGCCGGGCGCTCAGGACAGGCCCGCGACGTGCTGCGGGAGGCCGCCGCGCGCGCCGAGCGGCTCGGCGCCGTACGCCTGGGCCGGCTCGCGCGGCGGGCGCTGCGGGACGGCGGCGCCCGCCCGCGCCGGATCCCGCACACCGGAACCGGCGCCCTGACGGGCAGCGAGCGGCGGATAGCGGAGCTTGCCGCCGCGGGCCACGGCAACGTCGAGATAGCGGAGCTGCTGCATCTGGCCCGCCGGACCGTCGAGACCCATCTGACCAGCACCTATCGGAAGCTCGGCATCCGGCAGCGGGCCGATCTGCCGACGGCGCTGGCGGCGGCTCCGGGGGACCCGGCCGGACGGTGACCGGCCGCGGCGCAGCACCTGCCGGCCGGTGCCCTGACCAGCCGTGACCCGCGGAGTGCGGCCCCCGGACCGCTGGCGTACCGTGAAGTCACCCCATTGAGCTGAGCAGCAAGGACACCCCCATGCGCGCCACCGCCATCCACGCCCCGTTCGACATCAGGGTGGAGGACGTGCCCGACGCCGCGATCCGGCAGCCCGGCGACGCCGTCGTCCGGGTGGTCCGTGCCTGCATCTGCGGCAGCGACCTGTGGGCGTACCGCGGCGAGGCCGCCCGCGAGCCGGGGCAGCGCATCGGCCACGAGTTCCTCGGCGTCGTCGAGGAGACCGGCTCCGAGGTGTCGGGACTGACGGCCGGCGACCTGGTCGTCGCCCCCTTCATGTGGTCCGACGGCGTCTGCGAGTACTGCGCCGACGGCCTGACGACCTCCTGTGTGCACGGCGGCTTCTGGGGCTCGGTCGGCTCCGACGGCGGCCAGGGCGAGGCCGTCCGGGTGCCCTTCGCCGACGCCACCCTGGTCAAGCTGCCCGCCGAGGCGCTCTCCGACGACCGTCTGCTGTCCGCGCTGCTCGCGCTGTCCGACGTCATGGGCACCGGCCACCACGCCGCCATCGGCGCCGGGGTCGGCCCCGGCACGACGGTGGCGGTCGTCGGTGACGGCGCGGTCGGCCTGTGCGGTGTGCTCGCCGCCAAGCGGCTGGGCGCTGAGCGGATCATCGCGCTCGGCCGGCACACGGCGCGCACCGACATCGCCCGCACGTTCGGCGCCACCGACGTCGTCGCCGAGCGCGGCGAGGCCGCCGTCGCGGCGGTCCGCGAGCTGACCCGCGGGCAGGGCGCGCACGCCGTCATCGAGGCGGTCGGCACCGAGCAGTCCATGCGGACGGCCGTCGGCATCACCCGCGACGGCGGCGCGATCGGCTACGTCGGCGTCCCGCACGGCAGCGGCACCGGCCTGGACCTCGGCGAGATGTTCAACCGCAACATCGCCCTGCGCGGCGGCGTCGCCCCGGTCCGCAGCTACATCCCGGAGCTGCTCCCCGACATCCTGTCCGGCGCCATCGACCCGTCCCCGGTCTTCGACCACGCGGTCGGCCTGGAGGGCGTCCCCGGCGGCTACAAGGCGATGGACGAGCGCACCGCCCTGAAGGTCATCGTCAAGCTCTGACGATGCAACGCCGGGCGGGCCCGTCCATCGGGCCCGCCCGGCGTCATCGGCAGCCGTTCGTTACTTGGTGACGGCGTCCAGGGCGTCGACGATGCCGTACCCGTAGAAGCTGTTCAGCCGCTTCGGGCCGGTGCAGGTGGCGTCCTGCACTCCGTTGCCGTCCGGGTCGTACAGGCCCGTCGGGCAGCCGGGGTTGTCGGCCTCGGCCTTGAGCAGCCACTGGATCTGCTCGGGCGTGGCGTGCGGGTGCCTGCTCTTGATGAGCGCCGCGACGGCCGCCACGTGCGGGCTGGCCATCGAGGTGCCCTGCAGGTATCCGTAGGTGTTGCCGGGCAGCGTGGCCAGGATCCGGCCGTTCTTGTCCGGGGTTCCCGGGATCTGGTACTTGTCCCCGCCAGGGGCGGCGACGTCGATGACGCCCCGGCCGTAGCTGGAGTAGTACGACTTGAGGTTCTGCACGCCGGTCGCGGAGACCGTGACGACGCCGGGCAGCTGGGTCGGGATGTCGAAGCACTTGTGCGGGTCGACGGTGCGGTCGACCGGGGTGCCGTCGTCAGGGCTGGACGCGTCGGAGAGCGCGTTCGAGTCCAGGTCGTCGTTGGAGTTGCCGGCCGACGCGACGTTCAGTACGCCCTTGCGCTCGGAGTACTTCGACGCGCGGTTGACCGCGTCGACGATCGCGCGCTGGTCGGGGTCGTCCAGGCAGTTGTAGAGCCACGGGTCGATGTAATAGCTGTTGTTCGTCACGGAGATGCCGTGGTCGGCGGCGAAGACGAACGCGCAGACCACGCTCTCCGGGTAGAACAGGCTGGTGACGGGGTCGCTGACCTTGATGGCCGCGACCTTGACGTTGGGTGCGACACCGGCCACGCCGATGCCGTTGCGCGCCGCGGCGATCTCGCCCGCCACATGCGTGCCGTGGTAGTCACTGGCCGGGTCGTACGGGCGCCAGGCGCCCGGGGTGGTGTCGGCCACTCCGCCCACGCAGTTCGCGGACTGCGAGGCGGAGAAGTTCGCGGCGAGATCCGGGTGGGTGTCATCGATACCGGTGTCGATGACACCGACCGTGACCTTCCGGCTGCCCGGGTTGATCTTCGCGGCCTTGTCGGCCTTGATGGCCACCAGGTCCCACTGGTTCGCCTCCAGCGGTTCCTGCTCGGTGCCGGCCTTCGCGTTGGCCGCGGTGGCCGCGGCGACCTGTGCGGCCGTGAGCCGCTCCGGCGCACCCAGTTCGGTGGTCGAGGCCGGAGCGATGGCGGCGGTGCGGGTGGCGCCCGCGGTCTGTACTCCATGGGCCTTGCGTATCGCGGCGGCGAAGCCCGGGTTCGCCGAGTGCACGACGATGACGCCGATCTTCTCGTACGAGATGACCACCTGGCCGCCGGCCCGGGATATCGCGCGTTCGACGCTCTTGACGGTGCCGTGGTCCACCTTGGTGTTGACCACGTAGGACAGCAGCGGGCCGTCGGCCGCCACCGTGCTGTCCGCCGCCGACGCCGAAGCGGCGCCCGGCAGTACGGCGACGGCTGCCGCCAGCGCCATCCCGACGGTCGCCGCGAGCATGCGGCGCCGTCCGGACCGTCTGTGAAGAGGAACCATGGGATCTCCAATCGTCCAACGACCCGCCCTGACGGCACGGTTGCCGTTGGACGGGTACATGACGATGGAAGCTATCGTCGTACCGGTGGCGCCATCAATGGATTGCGGTGGAAATCCCGGATTCCTACCGGATTCCCGTTCGAACCGGTGGCGCGTCAGCCACCGCTGTGGCCGGACCGCAGCGCCTCGATGCTCAACAGGGGTATGACCACCCGCGGTCCGTACCACCGCCCGGGCGCCGCACGGCCGGCCGGCTGCGGTGCCGCGGCCACCGGGACGGTCAACCGGACGGCCCCGTAGGGCAGTCGGTGCGGACCCGGGGGCGGGGAACTCGGCGGGGTGTTCACGGGCGATGTCCTCGGTGCTGCGTCACGGCCGCGTCCGGGCCGCTTCGTGGCGGTGCTGGGCACTCTGTACAACGAAGCGCCCCGGTCCCGGTGTCGGCCCTGATCCGGATGGCGGCAGATTTCACCCATGGCCTGTTGAACACCCGCCGTCACACCTCTAACATGCGGTCTCCGATCATCGACGTGACGCAGATCACTCATGGAGGCACCGTGGATCCCGCACCACCGTCCGCCACCCCGGGCCCGCCGACCCCCGCCTCGTACTCCGAGGTCGAGGCGAGCCCGGAATTCGGCGAACTACGGCACTCCTACCGGGTGTTCGCGTTCCCGGTCACCGTCGCCTTCCTCGCCTGGTACCTGCTGTACGTACTCCTGTCGAGTTACGCGGGCGGGTTCATGGCGACCAAGGTCGTCGGGCACATCAACGTGGCCTTCGTCTTCGGCCTCGCGCAGTTCCTCACCACGTTCCTCATCGCGTGGATATACGCCAGGTACGCGAATGCCCGGCTCGACCCGGGGGCCGAGGCCCTCAAGGCGCGGCTGGAGAACCGCACCGCGTCGGTCGGCCTCGACCCGGCGGCCGAGGTTCCCGGGGCGCGGCTGGAGAACGACGCTACGTTGGAGGACCGCTCATGACCACCGGCACGATCAACCTGGCGGCCGAGGCGGCGGCGTCCGAGCACCGCACCCTGATCATCACGCTCTTCTCCGTGTTCGTCGTCATCACCCTCGGCATCACCGTCTGGGCCGGCCGCCAGACGAAGGACGCCACCGACTTCTACGCGGGCGGCCGCGGCTTCACCGGGTTCCAGAACGGTCTGGCGATCTCCGGCGACTACATGTCCGCCGCGTCGTTCCTCGGTATCGCCGGCGCCATCGCGCTCGTCGGCTACGACGGCTTCCTCTACTCGATCGGCTTCCTGGTCGCCTGGCTGGTCGCCCTGCTGCTGGTCGCGGAACCGCTGCGCAACTCCGGCCGCTTCACCATGGCCGACGTGCTCGCGTACCGGCTGCGCCAGCGACCGGTGCGCACCGCCGCCGGCACCTCGACCATCGTCGTGTCGATCTTCTATCTGCTGGCCCAGATGGTCGGCGCGGGCGCCCTGGTCTCGCTGCTGCTCGGTGTCACCGGCGAGGGCCCGAAGCGGCTGATCGTGGCGCTGGTCGGCATCGTCATGGTGCTGTACGTGACGATCGGCGGCATGAAGGGCACGACCTGGGTGCAGATCATCAAGGCCGTGATGCTGATCCTCGGCACCCTGCTGATCACCATCCTGGTGCTCAACAAGTTCCACTGGAACCCGTCCACGCTGCTGGGCGCCGCGGCCGAGAAGAGCGGCCAGGGGCACAAGTTCCTGGAGCCCGGCCTCAAGTACGGCATCGACAGCACCAGCAAGATCAACTTCATCTCGCTGGGCCTGGCCCTCGTCCTGGGCACCGCCGGGCTGCCGCACATCCTGGTGCGCTTCTACACCGTGCCGTCCGCGAAGGTCGCCCGTAAGTCCGTGAACTGGGCGATCGGCATCATCGGCGGCTTCTATCTGATGACCATCGCGCTCGGGTTCGGTGCGGCGGCGCTGGTCGGCGCCGCCAAGATCAAGGCGAGCGACAAGTCCGGCAACACCGCGGCGCCGCTGCTCGCCGAGTACGTCGGCGGCGGCCCCGGCACCACCGGCGGCGCGATCCTGCTCGCGGTGATCTCCGCGGTGGCCTTCGCCACCATCCTCGCCGTCGTCGCCGGCCTCACCCTCGCCTCGTCGGCCTCGTTCGCGCACGACCTGTGGGCCAACGTGATCCGCAAGGGCAAGGTGAGCGAGAAGAACGAGGTCATCACCGCCAAGATCGCCGCGGTCGCGATCGGCGCGGTCTCCATCGGGCTCGGCATGTACGCCACCAAACTCAACGCGGCGGCCCTGGTGGCGCTCGCCTTCGCGGTGGCCGCCTCCGCCAACCTGCCGACCATCCTCTACAGCCTGTACTGGAAGAAGTTCACCACCTCGGGAGCGACCTGGTCGATCTACGGCGGACTGGTCTCCTCGGTCGCCCTGGTGATCTTCTCGCCGGTCGTCTCCGGCGCCCCCGACTCCCTCTTCACCGGCAGCGACTTCCACTGGTTCCCGCTGGGCAACCCGGGCATCGTCTCCATCCCGCTGGGCTTCCTGCTCGGCTGGCTGGGCACGGTCCTGTCCAAGGAGGAGCCGGACCTCGAGAAGTACAAGGAGCTGGAGGTCCGCTCCATGACCGGCGCCGGGGCACACTGACCGGCCTGCCCCCCACGAGAGACCACGGTTCAACAAACTGTTGCAATATGGGGCCCATCGCGTACGCTGCGGCGATACGCGGTGGGTCACCGTGGTCCTAAGCTGGAGTGGCGGGCGCACCTGGTGCCCGCGAGGGAGGCGGAACGCGTGCTGATCGACACCTACGGACGCGTGGCCACCGATCTGCGGGTCTCGCTGACCGACCGGTGCAATCTGCGCTGTACGTACTGCATGCCCGAGGAGGGCCTGCAGTGGCTGGCCAAGCCCGAGCTGCTCACCGACGACGAGATCGTCCGGATGGTACGGATCGGCGTCACCGACCTCGGCGTCAAGGACGTCCGCTTCACCGGCGGCGAGCCGCTGCTGCGCCCCGGCCTGGTCGGCATCATCGAACGCGTCGCGGCCCTCGAACCCCGCCCCCAGATATCGCTGACCACCAACGGCATCGGCCTCGGACGCACCGCAGCCGCGCTGCGCGACGCCGGCCTGAACCGGGTCAACGTCTCCCTCGACACCCTGCGCCCCGAGGTCTTCCAGGCCATGACCCGGCGCAAGCGCCACCATGACGTCATCGGCGGGCTGGAAGCGGCCCGCGGCGCCGGCCTGGCCCCGGTGAAGGTCAACGCGGTCCTCATGCGCGGCGTCAACGACGACGAGGCCCCGGACCTGCTCCAGTGGGCCGTCGAGAACGACTACGAGCTGCGCTTCATCGAGCAGATGCCGCTGGACGCGCAGCACGGCTGGCAGCGCAGCGACATGGTGACGGCCGAGGAGATCCTGGAGAGCCTCAGGACCCGCTTCACGCTCACCCCCGAGCCCAACGGAGCCCGCGGCTCCGCGCCCGCCGAACGCTGGCTGGTGGACGGCGGCCCGGCCCGGGTCGGCGTCATCGCCTCCGTGACCCGCCCCTTCTGCCGCGCCTGCGACCGTACCCGGCTCACCGCCGACGGCCAGGTCCGCGACTGCCTCTTCGCCCGCACCGAGTCCGACCTGCGCGCCCCGCTGCGCTCCGGTGCCACCGACGCGGAGATCGCCGCGCTGTGGAAGACCGCGATGTGGGGCAAGAAGGCCGGCTCCGGGCTCGACGACCCGTCGTTCCTGCAGCCTGACCGCCCGATGTCGGCGATCGGCGGCTAGTACCCGCCCGACCCCGGAGTCCGACCCCGGAATCCGGGGCCGGAGTCTGCGTCTGGGCCCGACGGGCCGGACCGCGGTTCCGTCCGCTATCAGGACGCCGCCGGGCTCCCCGGTGCCGCGGGATTCTCCGGCGCGACGGGGTCCGCGGGGTCCGCAGGGTCCCGCCAGTCCGCGAACGGCACGACGTCCTTCAGGAACCCCCGCAGGTCCAGGAACTGCGACAGGTGCTCCCGGTGCTCGTCACAGGCGAGCCAGGTCTTCCGGCGGTCCGGGGTGTGCAGTTTGGGGTTGTTCCACGCCAGCACCCACGCGGCGGTGGTGCGGCAGCCCTTGGCCGAGCAGATCGGCGTCACGTCGTTCATAGCTGCCAGTAAACATGGCGACGCCGGGCAGCCACGGGGGGAGCCGCCCGGCGTCGGTCCGTCGCTCCGACGGGGGATGCGGAGCGCGTACGAAGTATGTCACGCGTGCACCCCGGTCGAGGAGTGGATCCTCATGATTGATCTGAGCTTTTCTTGAGGTTTCCGGCCAGCCGCGGCTCAGTTTCGACTGCTGTACGGACCCTCCGGATATTCCGTTCCGGGCTCCACGTGACCCTCCAGGACGACCGGTTCCAGCATCGGCCGGGTCGGCGGCGGGACGAAGGACGACGGCAGCGACGGCGCGTTCGCCCGTCCCGCGTTGGCGATGACCACCGCGACATAGGGCAGCAGCGCGCCCAGCACCAGCGCGACCCAGGCCAGCGGCCGCTGTACGTTCCACAAGGTCACGGTCGCGATGACCGAGGCGGTACGGACCAGCATCGAGATGACGTAGCGGCGCTGCCTGCCCTGTACATCCTGAGTGAGACCGGTCCGGGCTCCGGTGATCCGGAAGACCTCGCCGTCACTGTGCTTCCGCATCACATTCCACCGCCTGCTCGACCCACCGGGCCGTACCGAATTCTGTTGCGGGGACCCGCCCCAGGCCCTTCTCACGGTACGCCGCGGGTCCGCCGCATTCGAGACCGGGGCCGCCCCGCGAGTGGCGTGCCGACCCCGTCGTACGGCGTATGGACGCCCCCGACATGCGGCGTAGCCCACCCCGGATCAGACTGACGTCACGAGTGCATCGTCACTCGAACGCGAGGAGGCGTGTGACATGAGTTGGTTGTGGGCGATCATCGTCGGTCTGGTTCTGGGTCTGATCGCGAAAGCGATCCTGCCCGGCAAGCAGTCCATCCCGCTGTGGCTGACCGCGATCTTCGGCATGCTCGGCAGCATCCTGGGCAACGCGGTGGCGACCTGGATCGGCGTCAACGACACCAGTGGCATCGACTGGACCCGGCACCTGCTGCAGTTGCTCGGCGCCATCGCGGTGGTGGCCGTCGGCGACGGACTGTGGGCGGCGATCCGAGGCAAGAAGGAAGCCGCCTGACGACCCTCAGACCGGGCGCTGTCGCAACCGCGCCGGCGGAACCCGGTCGGTCAGCCACACGCCGTTGGCGCTGACCCGGAACACATGGCCCTCGGCGGCCAGCCCGGCAGCGTCCACCTCCAGCACCACCGGACGGCCGTGCCGCGCACCCACGCGCACGGCCGTCTCCACGTCCGCCGACAGATGGACGTCCTGACGGGACATCGGCAGCAGCCCGTCCCGGAGGATCAGCGGCAGCGTCGTCGTCGCGGTGCCGTGGAACAGCACGTCGGGCGGCGGCGCGGCCGCCAGTCCGAGGTCCACCGCGACCGAGTGCCCCTGGCTGGCCCGGATGAGCCGGCCGTCCGGCGAGTACTCGTACCGCTTCTTGTTGTTCGTCGCGACGACATGGTCCAGCTCGGCGCGCGAGAAGCGGCGGCCCGCCCGGTCGCAGGCGGCGATCAGCTCGTCCACCGCCACCCAGCCGCCCTCGTCGAGGGTCACCCCGACCGCTCCCGGATCGTGCCGCAGCACCAGGGCCAGGAACTTCGAGACCTTGACCGTCCGCTTCTCGTCCACCGTCGTCATCCTCCTGGCAGGGTCAGACGCCCTGGCTGACCGAACTCATGTTGAAGTCCGGGATCCGCATGGCCGGTGCCGCGGCCCGGGTGAAGTAGTCGCTCCACTCGCGCGGCAGCGTCCGTTCGGTGCGGCCGGTCTCGGCGACCCGGCCGAGCAGGTCCACCGGCGACTCGTTGAACCGGAAGTTGTTCACCGCGCCCGTCACCTCGCCGTTCTCGACCAGGTAGACCCCGTCCCGGGTGAGGCCGGTGAGCAGCAGCGTCGCCGGATCGACCTCGCGGATGTACCACAGGCAGGTCAGCAGCAGCCCGCGGTCGGTGGCCGCGACCATCTCCTCCAGCGACTTCGTGCCGCCGCCGTCCAGGATCAGGTTGTCGCCGGCCGGGGTCACCGGCAGGCCGGTGAGGCCCGCGCTGTGCCGGGTGGTGGGCAGCCGGTTGAGGACCCCGTCCCGGATCCAGTCGACCGGACCGACCGGCAGGCCGTTGTCGAACACCGAGGAGTCGTCGCCCGAGGCGTGCGCGATGACGAACGGCGCCGACTCCAGACCGGGCGCCTGCGGGTCGCTGCGCAGCGTCAGCGGCAGGTCGGAGAGTTTCTCCCCGACCCGGGTGCCGCCGCCGGGCTTGCTGAAGACGGTGCGGCCCTCGGCCGCGTCCCGGGCTCCGGACGACCACAGCTGGTAGATCGCCAGGTCCGCGACGGCGGTCGGCGGCAGCAGCGTCTCGTAGCGGCCGGCGGGCAGCTCGATCCGGCGCTCCGCCCAGGCGAGCCGCTGCGCGAGCTCCGCGTCGAGCGCCGCCGGGTCGACGTCCTTGAAGTCCCGGGTCGAGGCACCGGCCCAGGCGGACCGGGAGCGGTCCGGCGACTTGGCGTTGAGTTCCATGGTGCCGGTCGGCTGGTCGTGCCGCAGCCGCAGCCCGGTGGAACTGCCCAGGTAGCTGGAGGTCACCGAGTGGAAGGCGAAGCCGTACAGCTGCCGTCCGCCGGCCCGCGCGGTCGCGAAGGACTCGCCCAGCGCCGGTGCGAACGACCCGAAGACCTCGGAGGAGGTCTCGGCGGGCGGCTCGGTGAAGGCGGCGGAGTGCGCGGTCCCCTCGACGAGCGGCTGCGCGTCCTCGGCCGGTCCCGCGGCGCGGGCCGCCTCCTCAGCGGCCCGGACCAGCGGCTCCAGATCGTCGGTGGTCACCGCGGAGCGGGACACCACACCGGAGGCGGCGCCCTGCGAGCCGTTCACCGTCGCGATGACGGTGAGGGTGCGGCCCCGGGTCACGCCGTTGGTGGTCAGTGCGTTGCCCGCCCAGCGCAGGTTGGCACTGGACTCCTCGTCCGCGATGACGACGCAGCCGTCGGCGCGGGACAGTGCCAGGGCGCGCTCGACGATCTCGTGCGGAGCGGTGCTGCGGGGGCTCATCGGCCGGCCTCCTGGGTCGTGTTCAGGATGTTGACACCGCGGAACAGCGCGGACGGGCAGCCGTGGCTGACCGCCGCGACCTGGCCGGGCTGGGCCTTGCCGCAGTTGAAGGCGCCGCCGAGCACATACGTCTGCGGGCCGCCGACGGCTTCCATCGAGCCCCAGAAGTCGGTGGTCGTGGCCTGGTAGGCGACGTCCTTGAGCTGGCCCGCGAGCCGGCCGTTCTCGATCCGGAAGAACCGCTGGCCGGTGAACTGGAAGTTGTAGCGCTGCATGTCGATGGACCAGGAACGGTCGCCGACGATGTAGATCCCGCGCTCGACGCCGCCGATCAGCTCCTGCGTCGACGGTCCGTCCGGCGCCGGCTGGAGCGACACGTTCGCCATCCGCTGCACCGGCACATGGCCGGGGGAGTCGGCGTACGCGCAGCCGTTGGACCGCTCGAAGCCGGTGAGCTTCGCGATCCGGCGGTCCAGCTGGTACCCGACCAGGGTGCCGTCCTTCACCAGGTCCCAGGTCTGCCCGGCGACGCCCTCGTCGTCGTAGCCGACCGTCGCGAGGCCGTGCTCCGCGGTGCGGTCCCCGGTGACGTTCATCAGCGCGGAGCCGTACTTCAACGTGCCCAGCTGGTCGAAGGTCGCGAAGGAGGTGCCCGCGTAGGCCGCTTCGTAGCCCAGCGCCCGGTCCAGCTCGGTGGCGTGGCCGATCGACTCGTGGATCGTCAGCCACAGGTTGGACGGGTCGACGACGACGTCGTACGAACCGGCCTCCACGGTCGGCGCGAGCATCTTCTCCGCCAGCAGCTCCGGGATCTCCGCGAGTTCGGCGTCCCAGTCCCAGCCGGTGCCCGTCAGGTACTCCCAGCCGCGGCCGGCCGGCGGGGCCAGGGTGCGCATGGAGTCGAAGTCGCCGCTGCCGGGGTCCACCGCGACCGCGGTGAGCTGCGGGTGCAGCCGCACCCGCTGCTGCGTGGTGCTGGTGCCCGCGGTGTCCGCGTAGAACTTGTTCTCCTGGACGGTCATCAGGGACGCGTCCGCGTGCGCGACGCCCTTCGCGGCGAGCAGCCGGCCGCTCCACTCGGCGAGCAGCGCCGTCTTCTCCGCGTCCGGGACGTCGAAGGGGTTGGTCCCGTACGCGGAGACCCACACCTTCTCCGCGTGCACCGGCTCGTCCGCCAGCTCGACCCGTTCGTCGGATCCCGCGGCGGCGATCACCTTCGCCGACAGCTTCGCCATGGCGACCGCCTGGCCGGCGACCCGCGCCGCCGCGTCCATCGTCAGATCGACGCCGGACGCGAAGCCCCAGGCGCCGCCGTGCACGACCCGGACCGCGTAGCCGGTGTCCGTGGTGTCCGACGTGCCGGACGGCCTGGCGTCCCGCAGCCGGTACGCGGCGCTGCGGATCCGTTCGAAGCGGAAGTCCGCGTGCTCGGCTCCGAGCGCCCTGGCCCGGGCGAGTGCCGCGTCGGCCAGCGCCCGCAGCGGCAGTGCCAGGAATGACTGATCGACCTCGTGAGGCACAGCGGCCTCCTCCTTCGCCCGATTCGACAGGTCTGATGCGACAGGTCTGCGCAGTGAATCATGCCGCTCGGACAGCACGGACGGCCACGGTATATCCGGCGCGTTCCGGGAATTGATGATGCTCCGTCAGAAGCCGGTAGCCGCAGGCCTCTTGTCGTTGGTCCAGACCAATCCTATGCTCAGTTCTGCTGTCCCCCCACGCCCCTGTCCGCGCAGTCACCAGCCACAGCACGACAAGGAGCCCCCACATGTCAGCCCCCCACCTGCCGGCACTCCGTGTACCCCCGCCGCGGCTTCCCGCGTTCCGCCATGCCGCGGCCGTCGGCGCCGCGGGCGCCGCGGCACTGGCGCTCGTCGCCCTCACCCCGGTGTCCGCGAGCGCGCACGGCGCCCTCAGCAGTCCCGTCAGCCGGATATCCGCCTGCTACGCCGAAGGCCCGGAACACCCGCAGTCGCAGGTCTGCAAGGACCTGGTCGCCATGAGCGGCACCCAGCCGCTCTACGACTGGAACGAGGTGAACATCGCCAACGCCGACGGACACAGCCGGGACATCATTCCCGACGGCAAGCTGTGCTCGGCCAACCGCGACAAGTACAAGGCCCTCGACATGGCCCGCACCGACTGGCCCGCCACCAACGTCGCCGCCGGCTCGTTCAACGTCGGCTTCCGTGTCACCGCGCCCCACCGCGGCGTCATGACCCTGTACATCACCAAGGCCGGCTACGACCCGACGAAACCGCTCAAGTGGTCCGACCTGGACGCCACTCCGATCGCCACCTACACGACCAGCTCCACCGCGACGAGCGGCTACTACAACTTCACCGCGAAGCTGCCCAGCCGCTCCGGCCGCCACCTGATCTACCAGGTCTGGCAGCGCACCGACAGCCCCGAGGCGTTCTACGGCTGCTCCGATGTCGTCTTCGGACAGGGCACCGCCGCCAAGGCCCCGGCCGCGCCCAGCGACCAGCAGATCGCCGCCGGGGCGAGCCGGTCGACGGTCAGCCACCAGGGCCACGGCGGGGACACCACTCTCGTCACCCAGAACACGGCAGCGAGCGGCCAGGCCGCCGGCACCCTGAAGACGGCACTCGGCGGCAGCGCCGTTCTCGCCGCGGGAGCCGTCGGAATGATCCTCCGCGGCCGCCGCCGGACCGCAGCCCGCACACAGGCGTAACTCCGCCGACTGTAGGGACCCGACAGGGACAGCTGGATGCCCCTGTCGGGGCCGGTTCCCTGTATCGCTGCCCGGACCGATAGTTTCGTGGTGATAGCCACAACTATGGGAAAGGGTGATCCGTTGAGCCGCTCGGTTCTCGTCACCGGAGGAAACCGGGGCATCGGCCTCGCCATCGCCCAGGCCTTCGCCGACGCGGGTGACAAGGTCGCCATCACCTACCGCTCGGGCGAGCCACCAGCGGGCTTCCTCGCGGTGCGGTGCGACATCACGGACGCCGAACAGGTCGAGCAGGCCTACAAGGAGATCGAGGAGAAGCACGGCGCGGTCGAGGTGCTGATCGCCAACGCCGGCGTCACCCGCGACCAGCTGCTGCTCCGGATGACCGACGAGGACTTCACCTCGGTCCTGGAGACGAACCTCACGGGCACCTTCCGTGTGGTCAAGGCCGCCGCCCGGAAGATGCTGCGGGCCCGCAAGGGACGCATCGTGCTCATCTCGTCGGTCGTGGGCCTGCTCGGCTCCGCCGGCCAGTCGAACTACGCCGCCTCCAAGGCCGGCCTGGTCGGCTTCGCGCGCTCGCTGGCCCGTGAGCTCGGCTCGCGCAACATCACCGTGAACGTCGTAGCCCCCGGCTTCGTGGACACCGACATGACCCGCACGCTCAGCGACGAGCAGCGCGAGAAGATCGTCGGCCAGATCCCGCTGGGCCGTTACGCGCAGACCGCGGAGATCGCCTCCTCGGTCCGCTTTCTCGCCTCCGAAGAGGCCGCATACATCACTGGTGCCGTCATTCCCGTAGACGGCGGATTGGGCATGGGTCACTGATCACCATGAGTGGAATTCTCGAAGGCAAGCGCATCCTGATCACCGGAGTGCTGATGGAGTCCTCCATCGCGTTCCACACCGCCAAGCTGGCGCAGGAGCAGGGCGCTGAGATCATCCTCACCGCCTTCCCGCGGCCCACCCTGACCGAGCGCATCGCCAGGAAGCTGCCGAAGCCCACCAAGGTCATCGAGCTGGACGTGACCAACCCCGAGCACCTCGGGTCGCTCGCGGACACCGTACGCACCGAGCTCGGCAGCCTGGACGGGGTCGTGCACTCCATCGGCTTCGCGCCCCAGGACGCGCTGGGTGGCAACTTCCTCAACGCCCCGTGGGAGTCCGTCGCCACCGCGATGCACGTCTCCGCGTTCTCGCTGAAGTCGCTCACCATGGCGTGCCTGCCGCTGATGAGCAACGGAGGCGGCTCGGTCGTCGGCCTCACCTTCGACGCGCAGTACGCCTGGCCGCAGTACGACTGGATGGGCCCGGCCAAGGCCGCGCTGGAGGCGACGTCCCGCTACCTCGCCCGTGACCTGGGCAAGCAGAACGTCCGCTGCAACCTGATCTCCGCCGGACCGATCGGCTCGATGGCCGCCAAGTCCATCCCGGGCTTCTCGGAGCTGGCGGACGTCTGGAACCACCGCTCCCCGCTGGAGTGGGACATGTCCGACCCGGAGCCCACCGGCCGCGGTGTCGTCGCCCTGCTCTCGGACTGGTTCCCGAAGACCACCGGCGAGATCATCCACGTCGACGGCGGCCTGCACGCGGTCGGTGCCTGACCCGTACCGCTCCTGACGCACGGCGAACGCCCGGTCCCCGACGCTTCCACAGCGTCCGGGGCCGGGCGTTCGCCGTGCTCTGCGGGGGTCAGGGCGTGCCGAACCCCCGGCAGTGGAAGGCGTGCCCGGCGGCCTCGGCCGACGCCGTCCCCGCGTCGCCCGCGCGGATCGCCTCCACCAGCCGGGCGTGGTCCAGGTGCTGCTCCGGGCGCAGCACCTCGCCGACGTCCGCGCGCAGGAAGTCGCGCAGCACCTCGCCGAGGTCCGCGTAGAGCTCGACCAGCACGTCGTTGTGCGAGGCGCCGACGACCGCCAGGTGCAGCGTCGCGTCCGCGTCGACGAACGCGGCGGCGTCCCCCGACTCCCAGGCCCGCTCGCGGCGCTCCAGCAGGGTGTCGAGATGCCGCAGATCGCGGTCGGTGCGGCGGGCGGCGGCCAGTCCCGCGGCGGACGCCTCCAGGGCGCTGCGCAGCTCGGCGACATGCCGCGGATCGGCGTCCGCGAACCGGCGCTGCATCACGCCCGCCAGCTCGCTGGTGGCCAGGACATAGGTGCCGGAGCCCTGCCGGATGTCGAGCAGCCCGTTGTGGGCCAGCGCTCTGACTGCCTCACGGACGGTGTTGCGGGCGACGCCGAGCTGGTCGACCAGCTCGGGTTCGGTCGGGATACGGGAGCCGACCGGCCACTCACCGGACGTGATCTGGGTACGCAGCCGGGCGATCACCTGGTCGGCGAGCGTGGACTGCCGGGGGAGTGGACCGAGATTCATCCCATCATTCTATGATGGGTGCATGCGCGATGACGAACCCCGCACCCTCGACCGCGACAAGGCCGTGTCCATACCGGGCATACCGGGATCCGCACCCGGGTCCGCACCGGCTCCCGGACCGGATTCCCTACCGGCTCCCTTGCCGGAGACGGCGGCGCTCCCCGTCTGGACGCGCCGCCTCGTGCTCGCCGGGCTGGTGCTCGCCGCGCTCAACCTCCGCCCCGCGGTCACCAGCCTCGGGCCGCTCATGAAGGAGGTCAGGGCCGGCCTCGGCATGAGCGGCGCCGTGGCCGGGTTCCTCACCTCCGTGCCCGCCCTGTGCTTCGCGCTCTTCGGCATCGCCGCCCCGCGGCTGGCCCGCCGCTTCGGCGCGGGCGCCGTGGTCTGCGCGGGCATGGCGGCCATCGCCACCGGGCTGCTGCTGCGCCCGTTCGCGAGCGGCACCGTGCTCTTCCTCGCCGCCAGCGCCGTGGCCCTGGCCGGTATCGCGGTGAGCAACATCCTGATGCCGGTGATCGTCAAGCGGTACTTCCCCGACCGGGTCGGCGCGATGACCGGGCTCTACTCGATGGCGCTCTCCCTCGGCACCGCGGCCGCCGCCGCGGCGACCGTGCCCCTGACCTCCGCCATGGGCCACGGCTGGCGGCTCGGCCTGGGCGTCTGGGCGGCGCTCGCCGTCGTCGCGATCGTGCCGTGGCTCGGCCTGGTCCGGGACCGCAGCTCCGCCGCGCGGCCCGCCCCCGCAGGTTCTGGCCCCGCCACCGACGGGAACACCGGCCGGATCATCCGCAGCCGTACGGCCTGGGCGCTCGCCTGCTTCTTCGGGCTGCAGGCCACCGCCGCCTACGTCACGATGGGCTGGATGCCGCAGATCTTCCGCGACGCCGGGCTCTCCGCCGGCACCGCGGGGGCGCTGCTCGCCGTGACGATGGTGATGGGCGTCCCGCTCTCCTTCGCGCTGCCCTCGCTCGCCGGCCGGATGCGGCACCAGGGTCCGCTCGTCGTCGTCCTCGCGCTCTTCGGCCTCGCCGGGTACACCGGCCTGTGGCTGGCCCCCGCCGGCGCCCCCTGGGTGTGGGCGCTGCTGCTCGGCATCGCCAACTGCGCCTTCCCGCTGGCCCTGACGATGGTCGGGATGCGCTCGCGCACCGGCGCGGGAGTGGTCCGGCTGTCCGCCTTCGCGCAGAGCACCGGCTATCTGATCTCGATCCCGGGGCCGATCCTGGTCGGCGCCCTCTACCAGCACAGCGGCGGCTGGGACCTGCCCATCGCGCTGATGGCGGCGCTCATGGTGCCGCAGATCGTCGTCGGCGTGCTGGCCGGACGCAACCGGTACATCGAGGACGAACTGTGACCGCGCCGCGGGCGACCCCGCCGCGGTCCTCTTCGGCGCCGGTGCGAGACTGGGCCCATGCCCGTACTTGAGCCCAACCCCCCGCACAGCCAGAAGCGGCTGATGATCATCATCGGTCTGATGCTGGCTGTTCCGGCCTTCGTCGCGATCATCGCGACCGTCGCGGCCAAGTTCGGCTGAACCGCCGCCCCTGAGGCCGATGGTGGGGACAACCCCACCATCCCTAGGGGGGCCAGGTCAGGGTCGAGTGGGTGGCCCGCCCGATGGGATCTTCGAGTGCCCTTCCGTAGTTTCGAAGGGTCAGAACATTCCAGCACTTCACGGAGGCGGTCACCGTGTCCACCCAGTCCATCCAGGCACCCACCCGCCCCTCGCGGCACACGGTCGGCCAGGGGGCCGGCGGGGTCCAGACGCGCCTCCCGTGGTGGGCCGTCGCGCTGCCCGCGCTCGCCTTCGCCGCGCTGCTCATGCTGATCGCCGGACCCGGCCGGAGCGACACCTCGGCGGCCGAGCCCGCCGGCCACCTCATCGCCCGCATCGCGGACGCGCTCCCCGGTATCGCCCAGCACCTCCTGTGATGCCGCGGCCTCTGATGAGCGGCGCCCACGGGCCGGTGCGGGCCGTAACGGCCAGCCCGCGCCTGATCGCGGATTTTCTGGAAAGCTGAGGGGCATGAGCGTCGACTCGCCCCGCACGATCGTCCTACTCCGTCACGCCAAGGCCGACTGGCCCTCGGTCGCCGACCACGAGCGGCCGCTGGCCGAGCGCGGCCGTACGGACGCCTCCGTGGCGGGCCGCCGGCTCGCCGACGCGGGGATCGCCCCTGACCTGGTCCTGTGCTCCACCGCCGCCCGCACCCGTGAGACCTGGAAGCTCGCCGCGCACGAGATGCCGCAGCGACCCAGGACGGTCTACGAGGAGCGGCTGTACGAAGCGAGCCTGGGCGAGCTGCTGGCCCTGCTCAACGAGACCCCCGACGACATCGGCACCCTGCTGGTCATCGGCCACAACCCCGGCATGCACGCCCTCGCCGACGCCCTCGCTGGCACCGCCGAGGCGGACGCCCTGGCCCGGATGAACCGCGGCGGCTTCCCGACCGCGGCCTTCGGCGTCGTCACGTTCTCCGGTTCCTGGAAGTCCGTGGAGCACGGCGTCGGTCGGCTGGCCGACTACTGGGTGCCGCACGAGGCCTGAGCCCGGCCGGACGGATCGCGTGGCGAGGCCTGACGCGATCCCCTCCCGGCCTAGCGGGATTCGGTCGGGGCGCCGTCCAGCGCGTCGGCCGCCTCGACCTCTTCCCGCGTGATGCCCAGCAGGTACAGGACGGTGTCCAGGAACGGCACGTTGACCGCGGTGTCGGCGGCCTGCCGGACGACCGGCTTCGCGTTGAACGCCACGCCGAGCCCCGCCGCGTTCAGCATGTCGAGGTCGTTCGCCCCGTCACCGATCGCTACGGTCTGGCTCAGCGGCACCCCGGCCTGTTCCGCGAAGCTCCGCAGCAGCCGCGCCTTGCCGGCCCGGTCCACGATCGGTCCTGTCACCCGGCCGGTGAACTTCCCGTCCACCACCTCCAGGGTGTTCGCGGCCGCGAAGTCCAGCCCCAGCCGCTCCTTGAGGTCGTCGGTGACCTGGGTGAAGCCGCCCGAGACGATCCCCACCTGGTAGCCGAGCCGCTTGAGCGTGCGGATCAGGGTCCGGGCGCCCTTGGTGAGCCGGACCTCGGCGCGGACCTTGTCCACCACCGACGCGTCCAGCCCGGCCAGCAGCGCGACCCGGGCGTGCAGCGACTGCTCGAAGTCCAGTTCGCCGCGCATCGCGGCGGCGGTGACCTCGGCGACCTCCGCCTCGCACCCGGCGTGCGCGGCGAAGAGCTCGATCACCTCGTCCTGGATGACGGTGGAGTCCACATCCATCACCACCAGCCGCTGGGCCCGGCGCTGCAGCCCGGCCGGGACCACCGCCACATCCACCCCGCGCGCGGCGGCCTCCGTCGCCAGCGCGGAGCGCAGCGCCAGCGGATCGGCACCCGAGACGGCGAACTCGACCGCCGTCACCGGGTACTTCGCGAGCCGGAAGATCCGGTCGATGTTGCCGCCGGTGGCGGTGATGCAAGCCGCTATGGCGGCTGTCGACTCGGCGGTCAGCGGGTGGCCCAGGACCGTCACATGGGAACGTCCCTCACCGCGCGGCCGGTTGTCACCGATACCGGAGATGATCTCGGCCTGCATCTTGATCGACTCGGACCAGCTGTGCACGGTGGACCGCAGCTCGCCCTCGGCGCCGGGCGCGGTCGGCGCGGTCACCAGCGCGCACAGCACCATCCGGCCCCGCGTGACGACCTGTTCGATGTCGACGACGTCCACGCCGAACGCGGCGAGGGTGTCGAAAAGTCCGGCGGTGATGCCTGGGCGGTCCTTGCCGAAGATCTTGACGAGGAGGGTGGGCGCGTCCGCGGAGGGAACGGCGGCGACAGGGATGGGCTGCGTGGCGTCGTTCATGGTGGGACCACCGTATCCGGCGGCCTCAAGGACGCGACGAGCCGTCCCGCGTGGCGGACACCCATCCGGACCCGCGAAGGCGGAATCCGACCCGAATGCCCGCCGGCACCCCTTACTGCCTGCGGGGCGCTCCCGGCGGGGGCGGTGGTTCGCCCGGCGGGTCGGGCCATTTGTCGGTGCGGCCGCCGCCACGCGAGCGGCGCGGCAGCGGCGGGGGCAGCGGGGCGCCGGCCATCGTCTGGGCCGCGTGCGGCGAGTCGTTGCCGGCGCTTCCGGCGGGATCCGCCGGCTGCTTGTACGGGTTCGGCCCGGCCTCCTCGGGGTGGTACGCCGGACTGGGAACGTAGGGACCCGGCTCGTAGGCGATGACCGGGTACGTCCGCG